>JAZRLU010000201.1:0-5175 GCA_045647045.1 Eubacteriales bacterium | reverse complement strand
GGTAATGGCGGCAGACGGTAGGGACGTTACCGAAAATTATATGCGCGGTGCAGAAGAGGCCTTGCGTATGTGCAACCTCTTCGGTATTAAGCTTGCGCTTCTTAAGGCGCGCAGCCCCGCGTGCGGCAAGGGTGAAATATATGACGGCAGCTTCAGCGGTACTCTCGTATCGGGAGACGGAGTTGCCGCGCAGCTTCTTCTTGAGAACGGCATAGCCGTTTACAGCGAAGCTGATGCAGATCAGCTTTTACTTTAACAAAATTACATGAGGAAAGGGAGGTAGGTCTTTAATGGACGGGTGTCAGTGTTATAATATCAGCTTTGGTGAAAATACTGTAATAATACTTGGGCATAGCTTGGCTTACCTCCCCCTTTTGTGAGGTAGGCTTCTTGTAGGTGCCCCGTGGGGGCACTTTTTTTGCCCTGTAAGGAGGAAAAAATGGAAAACGAAAACAACGTAATGAATGAAAACGATATAGCATTTATCTCAGCAGAGGAAAGAGTTCCTACCTTTGAGCGTGTAAACGAGCTTATCGACGTAAAGCAGTATGCAAAAATAAGGGAAGAGCTTGACGGCTTGCCCACGCCCGATATTGCCGAGCTTATCGAGATGCTTAATGCAGAAAGGCGCGTTCTTGTTTACCGCCTTTTACCCAAGGATATCGCGGCAGAGGTATTCGTTGAGATGAGCTTTGATACCACCGAGGCACTGATCGAGGTATTCTCCGATAAGGAGCTTTCGGAAACGCTGGCAGAGCTTTATATAGACGATGCCGTCGATATTATAGAGGAGATGCCCGCATCGGTAGTAAAAAGAATAATGCATAACTGCTCCGAGGAGAACAGAAACGCAATAAATCAGCTGCTTCAGTATCCTAAGGACAGTGCCGGCTCGATAATGACTACCGAGTACGTAAGGCTGCTGCCGAATATGACGGTAGAGGAGGCGCTTTTGCACATCCGCCGCGTTGCAATAGATAAGGAAACGGTATACACCTGCTACGTTACGGATAAGGACAGGCATCTTATAGGAATAGTTACCGCAAAGGCTCTTATGCTTGCCGAGAGGGAAACCGAGATCGTAGAGCTGATGAATGAGAACGTAATATTTGCAACCACCGTAGACGATCAGGAAACGGTAGCAAATCTTTTCAATAAATACGGATTTATAGCCCTTCCCGTTACGGATGCAGAGCACCGCCTTGTTGGAATAGTTACCGTAGACGATGCAATGACCGTCATGCGTGAGGAGGCAGAGGAGGACTTTGCAAGAATGGCGGCGATCATTCCGGAGCGTACGGAATATCTTAGAACCCCTGCCGTAAGGCTTTTCCTTGCAAGGCTTCCGTGGCTTTTGCTGCTTATGATATCCGCAACTTTCTCAAGTGCGATATTAAGCTTCTTTGAGGCATCTCTTATACCCGTTCTTGTGCTCTTTGTTCCTATGCTTATGGATACGGGCGGAAACTCCGGCAGCCAGGCATCCG
This sequence comes from Eubacteriales bacterium, assembly GCA_045647045.1. GTDB lineage: Bacteria > Bacillota > Clostridia > Oscillospirales > CAG-272 > UBA1740. Next base: position 3,688 of record JAZRLU010000201.1, on the reverse strand, counting down.
TTACCGCAATAAGAGGACTTTCTACGGGCGAGATAGAGCTTTCGGATGCACTTCGCGTGCTTTGGAAGGAGATCCGAGTAGGCGTAATGTGCGGTGCCGTGCTTGGTGTTGTTGCCTTCGGTAAGGTCATGCTTGTTGATAGGCTTATAATGAATAACCCTTCGGTAACTCTGGTTGTTGCGCTTTCTGTTTCGATAGCGCTTACCGCAACCGTTCTTATAGCCAAGATCATCGGCTCAACTCTGCCGCTGCTTGCGCGCCGCCTCGGCTTTGACCCTGCGGTTATGGCATCTCCGTTTATTACAACTATCGTTGATGCAGTAGGACTTATCGTATATTATCTTATAAGCGCAAACATTTTTGGGCTCACGGTATAGTCTGCCGCCTTCGGTGCTTGACAAATCCGCGCCGAAATGGTATTATAGAGGTGTCCTATAAACAAGACATCTTATGAAAGGGGGGCGGAGCTGTGGCAAAAAGTGAAAATCAAAAGCAAAAGCTTTTCAGAATACTTGAAATACTTATGCGCAAGACCGATGAGGAAAACGGTCTTACCATAAATCAGATAATATCCGAGCTTGAATATTTCGGCATTCAGGCAGAGCGCAAAAGCATATACTCGGATTTTGCAACGCTTGAAGAGCTCGGCTTTTCTGTAGTTCGCCTTTACGGAAATCCCCCTACCTATACGCTTGCGGAGCGTATATTTGAGATGCCGGAGCTTAAGCTGCTTGTTGATGCGATACAGTCCTCAAAGTTCATCACGCGCGAGAAAAGCTATGAAATGATAGAAAAGCTTAAGCTTTTTGCAGGTAGCCGCTCGGACGAGCTTTCGCGTCAGGTGTACGTTAAGGACAGGGTGAAGACAGAGAATGCCGCAACCCTCTACGCCATAGACCGCATTCATACCGCAATTAAGGAAAATTTGCGTATAACCTTTGCTTATTTCAGCTATAACGTTGATAAAAAGCGTTATTTGCGCCACGGCGGTAAAAAGTACAACGTATCACCGAAGGCTCTTATCTGGAGTAACGATAACTACTACCTTGTCGGATTTGACGAGGAGGCGGGAATTATAAAGAATTTCCGCGTTGATAAGATGTATAAAACGCAGATACTTCCCGAGGAGGCATCGATAAATTCGGATATCTACAGGCTTAATCCCGCAGACTACAGTAAGAAAAGCTTTAGTATGTACGGCGGTGAGGAGGAGCTTGTTACCCTTGAGGCAAGGGAGGAGCTTGCGGGCGTTGTGATAGACCGATTCGGTACGCAAAGCGCGTTTGTGCGCACGGATTTCGGCTTCCGCTTTTCCGTACGCGTTATCGTCAGTCCAACGTTTTATGCGTGGGTAATGGGCTTTGGCGGCAATATGCGTATAATAGAGCCGGAGCGCGCCGTTGAGGGTATGATGGCTATGCTCAGAAAAATAGAAGAAAGCTACGAGGAATAATAATGAAAAAATACATAACCGTTGCCTTTGACCTTGACGGCACGCTTACAGATCCCAAGCGCGGTCTTACGTCTGCCTTTGCCTACGGTCTTAAGAAAATAGGCATCGATCCCGGTCCTGCCGCTACGTTAACAAAGTTTATAGGCCCGCCCCTCCGTGAGTCCTTCCAGATAGAATACGGTCTTACGCTTGAGAGGGCAGAGGAGGCACTGCGCCTGTTCAGAGAATATTTTGGCGTTTACGGCTGGTGGGATAACGAGCTTTATCCCGGCATTCCCGAGCTGCTGCGCGATCTTAAGGCATCGGGTGCTACCGTTGTGCTTGCAACCTCAAAGCCCGACGTGTATTCAAGTAAGATACTCCGCCTTTTCGGTATAGACGGATATTTTGATTTCTCCGAGGGCGCAAGCTTTGATTCCTCGCGTGAGAAAAAGTGTGACGTGCTTCGCTATGCGCTTGATAAGGTAGGCGCAGATCCCGCATCCTCGATCCTTATCGGTGATACCGTATTTGATATCGAGGGCGCAAGAATATGCGGCGTTGATTCCATAGGCGTTACCTTCGGCTACGGTAAGGAGGATGCACTCCGCGCGGAGGGTGCAACGTACATTGCAAAGAACGTTGATGAAATAAGAAAGATACTTCTCGGCTGATAGAAACGAAAAAAAGGAGACCTTCACGGTCTCCTTTTTTTGTTTTGGGCAAATTAGTTCTCGCCCTTAACTGCAACTACAGCCTCACCCTTGTAATAGCCGCAAGCCTTGCAAACTCTGTATGCAAGATTGTACTCGCCGCACTGAGGGCACTTAACGAGGTTGGTGGGAGTTGCGAGCTTCCATACGCTGGAGCGTCTCTTCATCTTTCTCGAGTGAGAAGTTTTTCTCTTTGGTACTGCCATTTTGATTACCTCCTGTAGTGAGCCTGCTTAAAACAGCATTCTCGTATATCATTATTTTTTTATTCCTGTTCTTCCGCCTTCATGCGATCAAGTATCGCCTGAAGAGGTGCAAGGCGCGGATCGATATCCTTCTTTTTGCATCCGCATTCGCCTTCGTTTAAGTTTTTGCCGCATCTCTGGCAAAGCCCGAGGCAATCCTCCTTACAGAAGAATCGCGAGGGGAATTCAAGCTCGAGCTGCGTTAACAGCTGCTCGTCGATATCCAGAAAACCGTCTTCTACAATAACGTAATCGTCTATACGGTCCTCCGGCAGATCCTCAAGTATATCCTTAGATGCCACAGTTTTCTCAAGATCGAGTGTGAAACTGCCGCTAACGGGAGCAAGGCATCTCGCACAGCTTGACTCATAGTCAACGGTAAGAGATACTGCCATTCTCATATAGCCTGCAGTGTTGGTGATATCACCCACGACCTTCATGGGAGAAGGAAAACGTGCATCCGACAGAAAACACATCGGACTTTCATCAGAGGTGTCAAGCAAAAGCTCGTAATCAAAACTGAGCAGTCTGTCACCTGCTAACAGCGGTCTTAAATCAAGCTTCATCTTATCCTCCGTGTCGGGCGTGACCCCGATATCCTGATTTTGGGCATAGTTTAGGCTATGGTCGCAAAATCGTACACATTATTATATAACTAAAGTGTTTATTTGTCAAGAGGGAAAAACGATTTTTTTAAAAAACATTTCGACTCGCATAAGCGGGCGGTCAGATAATTTGTACCGTGAGCCCTATCGGGGTATTGACAAAGGCATAAAAAGCGGCTATAATAGTCCGTAGAGCGCTCGCGCACGGGCGTATAAATTTAAGGAGCGGTATGCTATGAAACTTATAATCGCATCCAATAACAAGCATAAAATAAGAGAGATCAAAGAGATACTCGGCTCTCGATTTAACGAGATATATTCCATATCCGAGGCAGGCATAGATCACGAAACCGTAGAGGACGGCAGCACCTTTATGGAAAATGCAAGAAAAAAGGCGCACGAGATAGCGCAGATATCGGGCTGCCCCGCACTTGCCGACGATAGCGGAATTTCGGTTGACGCTCTTGACGGCGCACCGGGAATATACAGCGCAAGATTTGCAGGTGAAAACGGCGGTCACGGAGATGATGAGGCAAATAACGATCTCCTTCTTGAAAAGCTCCGCGGTGTAACAAACAGGGGCGCGCATTATACCTGCGCTATGGTTATCGCGTATCCCGACGAAGTCGGAGGCCAAGCGGTCTTAGGAAGACAATTAGGGGCTACAACTCCTTGGCTCACAGAAAGACATGG
>JAZRLU010000200.1:0-21371 GCA_045647045.1 Eubacteriales bacterium | reverse complement strand
GCAGCCTGTATATCCCCACCTGTCCGTAGGCACGATACCGGGGAGCACGCCGTCCTCTGTCATTGCGCGTGCCACGCATCTTACCCAATCGCGGTAATTTTTCTCGGGATCAAAGCTCATAAGGCAAAGCGAGGCGGTAAGCGCCGCATCTGCCGTCCATCCGTTCTTTTCCCTATGAGGGCAATCAAGCGGAAAGTGCATAAAATTCGACACGACCGAGCGCATAGTCATACCGTAAAGGCGGTTAAGATCCTCATTTGACGAGGTGAAGCTGCCGCGGCGCTCCGAAAGTGAGGAGGTAAGATGGTACTTAAGAAGCTGCGGGGTTGCCTGCGCCTCGGTAATACCGCTTACCCTTACGTATCTGAAGCCGAAGAAGGTGAAGCGAGGGTGGTATTTTTCTACCTTACCGCCACCCCGTGCTACGTATTCTACCCTTTGGGTGATACGCGGCTTGCCGCGCGAGGCATCGTTGTTAAAGAGAATATTATCCTGCGTGAAGAGCCCGTTTTTTAACCACTCGCCGTGGTCAAGTATTATCCTTTGCCCCTCGTCAGCCAGAATTTCAAGCTCGGTTATACCCGTATTATTTTCACCGAAATCGTAAATATAGCTATCCCCTTCCCTATGAATTGACACGGGGGCAAGGGTGCCGTATATTTTTATGGGGTTTGCGGTAACGTGCATAGGCTCACCTGCATCAAGGGTTGCGGGGAGTGCCGCGGTCCAATCCGAGGTGTCAAGCCCTACCTCGTTCCACATAGGGATCTCAAGGCGCGCATCGTATCGCTCGCCCATTCTTAAATCGTTGAAGAGTATCGGGGATGGGTGGCAAAGCACTTTCCCGTCTGCCTCGGTTACGGTGTACTCGCCGTTTATCTTAAGCTCAAGACCGAAGGCAAGCTTTGGGGATGAGGCGAAGCGCGCGGTGTCAAAGCACCATACGTATCCGCCGGGGGAGTTTTGCATTCCGCATCCGAGCACAAAGGCAATAACGTTATCACCTACCGTAAGGTGCTCCTTTATATCGTAAAAATCGTACGGCATTACTTGGTTGGGATTTGTGATCCAAGGGGAAAGCATACCGCGAGTGATATTTTTGCCGTTTATATACATTTCATAAAACCCAAGCGCACATACGGTTATCTTTGCGCTTTCCGGCATAGAATCAAGATGAAGCTCGCGCCGCATATAGGGTGCGGGCACCGCTTTTTCAAGCGTTGAGATGCTGTGTGTTGCGCACACAAATTTTCTTGAAAAGATCATACTGTCACCTCTCGGATATTTTTATTTGCTGAAAGATCAAAAGCCCCGCCAAGGTCAAAGGACATATTTCGGTTCCTACCGAAAAGCGCTTCTTTACAAAGGCTGAGGGCTTTTTGTTATTGAAGGATCGTTCCGATCAATCCGTAAAGATCTTAAAGCCGAAATAAATAACGGCAGCGCCTATAATGAGATACCAGAAATTGAAGGTGCCATCGCTTGATGCCTCCTCCATAGCATCGTTTGACAAGGTAATAGAGTACGGAATAACTCGCACCGACTCAACCTTACCCGTGATATCGCGGAACGTTTCGCTTACGGAAAGCGAAGAATCGGTTGACAGTCCTCCGTTTTTGCTTACCGTTTCCTCATGGAGAACGTTGCCCTCCCCATCAAGAAACTTTAACGTGTAAGCATAGCTTTCCGGCGCGGGCGCAGAATTGAGATTTATCCGCGTTGAGGTATGAACGGTGGTGCTATAATTGGTCGAATCAAATTCAAAGCTTACCTCTTCAACCTCTGCCGCAAATCCGTAATAAGCTACGGCTTCATCCTCGCCGCAGGATGCAAGAGTGAGGATATTAAAAATTACAATTAAGAGTACCGTTACGGTACAATATATTTGTTTTCTCATATTTTTCTTACAAATCCTATGTAAAACTAACGTTAAATTACAAGATATACCGCGATGAATATCGCGCCGAGCATCACGCCGAATATAACGGCAGAAATGCCGGTTATCTGCGCGGTGTGGAAGCACTCCGTTGCTATCCTACCCGATCTGTAATATACCCTTTTGGGAATTTTACCGTGCTTTGCCTTTTCATAAAAATAGTTGACCGCATAGCACGCCGCGCCAAGAATTGCCACACCAAACGAGCACACACCTGCCACAAGCAAAAACGTACCCGTAGCGTAGCAGCAAATGCCAAGCGCAAGCGTATACGCGCCCGAAATAATTGCAGGGGGCGCAAAGCCCTGAAGCCCCTCGTAATCGGTTTCGTCAAAGAATCTTATAAAGAATGCCGCCGTGCCAAACACAAGCACAAGTGCACCGATAAATGCAACGGCAAGCCAAAGCTGCGTAAGATTTGCGATCACCGCAAAGACTACCGCCAAAGCCGCAGCAGCGGATGTCATTATTATTTTTTGCACATACTTTAAATTATCAAAGCCGCACATCATCATAGAGCATACAAACGCCATGGCAAAGCCTATGAAGAGCGAGTCTAAGATATCGGTACAAAAATAATAAGCATAGAAGAAGCCCGAGGCTGCATAAAGCAGCTCTAATATCGGGGCGCAGATCACAAGCATTTTATCCGCGTAGTAGGCGGAGTTAAGGCTGATCACGTATACCTGAATTATTACCGCAGCTATCATCATACCGATACCGAGCACCAAGGCTCGCGCGCCGGAAAACGCCACGGCAAAGAATGCAGATGAAATAACAGGCAGGATCACAGCGCCAAGCGCAAAGGCAGGCATATTATAGTCAACCACTCTTACCGTCTTATAGGAGTTTGCTATAATGAGAGATACAAAAGCAACGCCCGCCGCGGCAACCAAAATACCAACCGTTACAAACGGTGCGCCAAGCAAATAGGTAAAGAAGGTAACGACAGCTACACAAATGCTGACCGCGCACGCCGCGATCGCGGGCAAACGGATAACATCGTTTTTGCTGTGGATAGCGAAAACAAGAAGCGCTGCCGAAGCAAGTGAAAGTGCGAATGAAACTATAGCAACGGCAAGAAAGGCAACGTTGCCGCGCAAGGATGAGCCAAGCTGCCCGGAGGACGCAAAGCTAACGCTTGCAAGCTGCACGCTCACCGTAGGAGTGCCCTGCCCGATATATTCAAGCTCTGCGGTGTAAGTAGAGCTTGTGCCCATAGCGGCGCCCACGTCAAGCCGAACCTCGTCCTTTGCCGCTATCATTCCACCGTCCGATATAAGGTAGACGTGGCATGAAAGTGCGACAAGCTTTTGTAAAGAATTATTTACAACCGTAAGTGATACGTTTACCTTGCCCTCGGATACGGATAAAAGCTCTGCATCCACGTAAATGTCCTCGGGGTTGCCCGATTTTTCCGAGCACCCGGTGGCATTTATTATGAAAATGAGCAGAAATGTAAATAAAAGTGTATATTTTAAAACACGTCTCATAAAGCACTCAAACCGCATTATTTATTAAAGGAAATGGTACTCACCGCGGATATTTATATAAAGGGTAATTCCCGCAAACACCGCAGCTGCAACGGCGAACATCCAGAAGAGTGCAAAGCCCATAAACGCGCTGAGGAACACGGAAAGAAGACCGAGAATACCGCAGGTCATACCTATAGATCCAACAACAACGATCCAAGACTCAATAGCTCCCATACCAACCTTGACCGCGCCTATACCGAGACCGAATGCCGCGCCCATTACAACGGCACATATCCATTGCAAGCCCGAAAGCTCAATATCGAGGACGGACGGGGACGAGAAGAAGAGTATCAGTGCAGGTATCATTGCTATAACGAGATCAATTATAATACCTGTTCCCATTTCCTCCTCGTTTGACGTGCCGCAGATAATAACAAGCACTACCCAAACGATTACGGCTATCATACTGACAGCAAACAGAACCCACGTCCATACGGGCGTTTCATCACCCTGCGAGGGGGTCTGTGTGGGCTGATTTTCCACAGTGCCGCTTGATCCGCCGATGTTTTCAAGCTCCATTGTTACAGGTGTTACACTTACGCGGTTTACGTCTTCAAGAGAGCTTCCCACGTCGGAGCCTGTGAAGGTAAGATACTCGGTCCTTGACTCACCGGGGGCAAGCACCACATTCGAGGTATACGTATTCGAATACACAAGATACGTTGACGAGCGGTAGAGCTCCACCTTGTAGGTGTAGTTTAAAACGGCTGCATCAGCATTATTGTTTCTCGCCGTTAAGGTAAGGTCGATCGTTTCCGCATCATAGTGCGTGTAGCTTGAATTTATTGAAATACCGTCTGCAGTTTTCCCTGAGGCAGAGCAGGCAACAAGCGCAAGCACCGATGCAACAATGACCAGCATTAAGGTCAAAAGCTTTAATTTTCTGTTCATAGTCATTCCTTTATATTTATTATAGAGCATTAATTATCAAATGGAGAATATCCGCGCCGCAACCGCAGAAGCAACACCCGCCGCAAAGAGGACTGCAAATACCCACGTAAAGCCGAAGAGCGTGAGAGTTGCAAACGCAGAGGTAGTAAGGATCACACAAAGAGACTCTATACATTCCTCGCGGAAAACGCAGTCAAAGGACTCAAGCAAACTGTGGATCCAGATAAATCCGTTTATCATAACCGTAATCGCAAGCACGCCCCAGAAAAGCAGGGTGTTTTTAAATCCGCCGTTTAAGATGCTCCCTACGGTTACAAGGGCAAACGGTACCACCGTTATAAGCGTGGCAATCCTTATAAGTATTTCCTGAAACTTAAGGCAAAGACCGAGAATAACAAGCGCTACCGATACTGCGGCGGCAACTGCCGCAAGCGCATAAAGGATATCCGACCACGTTTTATTTGCAGGCGAAACGTCCTCTTCGGCACCGTACGTATCAAGGCGCAGGAAGGACGGTATAGACTCAATGCCTACCGCTACAAGCACCGATTCAACGTAGCACACCTTACCCTCTGCGGTATGCTTAAGCCCCTTTACGTAATCCTGCCCGTTGTAGGCTATGGCAACGTCACTGACGGTAAAGGTACTGTCGGAAAGCTTATAGCCCTCTGCCGAATAAAAGGTCACCTTAAAGCTGTATTCGTTGATTTTTCTTAAATTTCCCGTATTGGTAATCGTAGCATCAAGCACAAGGGCGGTTGTATCTGCCGCGGCATTATACTCGATCCCAGATGCCACTACCGAAAGCTCCGCGCCGATATCCCGAAAGGCGCAGGAGGAAAGCAACATCACCGCCAAGGATAAAAGCATCAGGGCGGCGAAAACACGTATCTTTTTTGTCATTTTACAAATCCGAAAAGCATATAAGACCGCCGATGCCGTGATGGATCTCACACGGCACCGACGCCGTTTTTAAAATTGATTTTAAAGCTCTCCAAGTCCTACCATGGAAATGAATCCAAGCACTATGCTTGCCGCGAAGAGCACCCAGAAGAGCCATACCGCACCAAGAACCGTAAGTGCCGCAACGGTTGCCGCAGAGGCAAGAGCCGCGAGGGATGCAATACCTGCATAGGCGCACTCAAATCCGTCTGCAAGAACGAATGCGAATATAAGAGTGAGAAGCCATACGATCCAAGATATAACAAGGAACAGCCAGAAAATTCCGATTCCGCCAAAGCCGCCGAGCAATGCACCGCTGATGATGAAGAATATGAGAGTTGCAATGGAAAGTCCCGCAGCGCCCATCATATAGCCCTCCTCGTCCTCGGAGAAGCCGTTAAATATAAGTATTACCGCAATTACAACGCAGATAACTCCAAGAGCGAAGGTTATCCAGCCCCAAACGCTTGCCGAGTCTGAAACGTTATCCTTTGCACCGTATCCGTCATCTTCGACGGTATCATCAGAACCGGAGGATACAGTATCGGAGTGGAAGGAAACGCTGATGGGCGTTACAGTTACGTTTGCAACGTCACCCTTTATGTAAAAACCGTCGCTTGTGGCGTAATCATTCCATTCTATTCTCTCGTGGCTGCCCTCTGCGATGCGTATGCCGCTTCTTTCGCACTCCTCTGTGTTAAGAAGCCTGCCCGATGATGAGTAGAACGAAAGCTTGAACTTATAAGCCGAAACGTCACGTCCTTCCGTATAATTATCAACCCTTACCCTAAGATTCACGTGAGTGGTATCCGTGCTTGAATCATAGTTTGATCCTATAAGCTCAACGTAAAAATCAACGTCGGGCTCATCGGTGCCGCAGGATACAAGTGCCATCAACGCCGTGAGAATAACAAGCACGGCGAGCGTTAAAGAAAGAACTCTTTTTTTCATATGATCACCACCAACTTATATTTTACAAAACAGTTATGAGAATAATAAGAATAATCGATATAATTCCGCAACCGATCAAGGCACCCCAGCCTTCATCATCGTAATCTAATATCATAAATATACCGCCTATTGCTCCAAGGCCGAAGAATATAGCGCCGACAAGGCCTGCCCAATGCCAGAAGCCCCAACCCGTGTCTGCATCTTCAAGCTCCATGGTTACGGGTACTACCCTTACCGAATAGACCTCACCGGTTATCACCGACTGCGCACCGGCAAATGTTGCGCCGAATTCAACCGAGAAATAATTGCTGCCGTTTGCCGCTATCTCATAGTCGTACGTGAGCTGGCGCTCTGCTACAACCCTATTGTTTATATCCATAAATAACAGCTTATATCTGAAGGATGCAACGGCGCATTCCTCATTTCTGTTATAAGCATCTATGCCTACGCTGACGTAGCTTTGCCCAAGATCCGTGTTGTATTCTACGTTATTCAAATAGGCGCTGAGAGAAATTCCGTCTATGCCCCTGTCACCGCACGCGGTAAACGAAAGCAATGTCATAACGGCAAAAAGCGCAAGTGTAAAGCAAGCAAATATACGTTTTTTCATTTCTTTATCCCCCAAGATCAATCCGCAAGATAGCATACGCCGAGGCATCCGTCCTCAAGGCATTCTCTGTGGCAATCAAGCGATCCCTCCACACACACGGCGGTATTGCACTTTACCGCGGGATCTACGGTTATCGTTATAACCTTATTTATGCCCTCAAAGATCTGGCAATGCGTTATTGCCATAATGGCGATCGGATCACCCTCCGCCGCTCTCTTTTGGCGCATACCCTCAAGAAGCTCACGGAAGAGTGTTTTGTTTTTGGAGTCGAGATTGTTAAGCGGCTCGTCCATAAGCAGAAGCTTTGATTTCATAACCTCCGCCTTTACAAGACCGCTGATAAGGCTGAGCATCTTTTGCTGACCGCCCGAATATGACGTTGCCTTTTTGATCTTGAACGTGCTGCTTTTTACGTCAAAGGATTTGTAAGCAAGAAGAACCTTTTCGTAATAGTATTTACAAAGAGATCTTGCATCCGCCTTCATCTTTTTGCGCTGTGCCGCGGTAAGTGAGGGCTCCTCATCTATCGCGATCTCGGTTGCCTGCAAAATTGCTTTTTCTGCAGAGGCATAGCTTGTAAAGCTCTCCTCCTGCGATATGTATACTATACGGCGCAAAAGCCTTTGCCTTTCATTAACGCCCTGCTGCGGCATTGTGCCCGACCTGTCAGCCAGCACCGCCTTTTGTGCAAGATCGCCCTCAAGATAGCGTACGCTACCGCGCGCATGCCTGCAATAGTTATCCGCGGCCGAGGTGGAGAATATCTTGAAAAAGGTGGATTTACCCGATCCGTTATTACCCTTAAGGATAACAAAATCCCCAAGAGCTATATCGAAGCTGCCGTAATCTATAAGAGTGCCCGTAGCAGCGATCTGAAGCACAAGATCCCTTACAGACAAAATTACCTTTTTTTCATTCGACATATAGTTACCCTCTTGTAAATGAATATTGCATATATCGCGATAAATACCAAGTATACGGCGAGGTAAGAAATAAGTGACTTACCCACGCTCATACCGTATGCTGAAAAACGGAACAAATAATAGCCGAGCGCCATCACAAAAGCCGGAAGATAATATCTTATACCAAGGCATCTGAGAACAGTTAAATAAAGCGTAGCCGAGCGCATACCGCACGAGGAAAGTATTGAAAGATCCTTATAAAGGAATCTGCGTGAAATAAGATTTTCCCACACGAAAACCACGAATGCGCTTATCAAAATAAGTATTGCAAACGAAACAAGAAGCGAGCGGTACGCGCCCTCCGAAAGCTTTTTGACAGATATCAGGCGGTCAAGCCCCGCATATCCGTCTCCATCCTTCACAAAGGAAAGATATACACGCTCGGATAATGCGAGCGCTTCCTCGCTATAGCCTATAACGGCAACGCCCTCATTCATATATTTATCATCAAAGCCGGCCACGCTTGGCAGCTTTGAGGTTATTTTCACACTTTCACCTGTAGAACGCAGGGTAACAGTATCTCCTATTTTAAGCCCGTATGAGGAAAGGAGATTTGCACTCAATGCACACTCGCCCTGCCCGAGCGTGCCGGTAAACGAAACGTAATTGTTACTGTAGCTTTTATCTGCCGCAGGGATCATAAGCATATCGCAGCTGATGCGCCTATCCCCTATGCGCAAGTTATCCTCACCGTTGAGGATAACGAAATACTCGTCCTGCATCGGGGATGATGCAAAAACGATCTCGTTTTTGTCGGTAGCGGATGCCCTGTCTATTATAGATCCGGACACCGCCATATCCGACAAAGTAAAGTAGAATGCGAAATATAAACAAACCAAGGATAACAGAACGGTGAGAACCGGCATTGCAAATCTATTTAAAGCATAAGAAAGCACAAGTCCCTTTTCTGTATCCGATCTTTTTCCTGCCATATCCTCACCGTCCTTTCCTTACGGTTTTTAAAATTTTCTATCGGTTGCGCCGATCAATCCTCATCGGGGCGAACGTTTCTCTTTATCGGAACGTAATCGTCTCCGATATCAAGCTCTATGCGCTGTGTGCGCCTTTCTGTTTGTGTATTATCCTGAACGGTAGCGGTCTGTGCACCGTTATCGGCAGGAGCTGCTGATGATTCGCTTTGAGCTTCGCCGCACTCGGTATTTGCCATATCCGACTCTGCGACAGTATCGGCATTTTCGCCCTCTGCGCTCTCGCCGTTATTTTGAGGCTGCGTACCGCTGCCGCCTATATTTATAACGATTCTGGATGCTTCATCACGCGCATCTGCATCCGATACGGGTGCGTAAACGGGGCGAACGAACGTGAAGTCAAAGTCCCCGTCTGCAGGCTTCATAAATACCGCATCATCCTCTCCCTCGCTTGCCTTACCGTATACGTCATTTGCATACTTAAATGCCGCAAAGCAAGACACGGGTACCGCTACAAGCACGGGAAGAGAGCAAAGCATAATAGCGGGCATAGCCGCATTTACGTAGCCCTTGGCATCTGCCACGGCATAAAGAATAGCAAATGCAACAAGCGCAACGATCACGGACATACCGGCATGGGTAATAAGGTTTTCGTTTACCAAACGGGACTTTTTAAGACCCTGCGTTGCCCTTATAATATCATCCTTCATACCGCTGTACAGGATCACAACGGCAAGAACGGAGTAGGCTACAGCAGATGCTATTGCAATACCGATCGTAAGCACGTCAACGTCATTCTTCGCGGTTGCAACTCTGTCTGCAATATCCTCCATCATTTCGCTCTTGCGCTCAACGCTGCCCTTGGTATCAAGCATAGCAACGCCCTCGTTGAAATACTCCTCGTATGCGGCGTGGATAGTCTCGGCCCACTCCTCCTCGGTTGCACCGGGGCGGGGCTCGTATTTTTCTTTATAATCTGCGGTAAACTGCTCCTCTGTTTTAAGCTGAGCAAGCGGCTTGTAGGTTGCAAGCGCTGCGGCGCACTTTGCTTCGTCATTTGCATCGATAAAGCAAATAGAGTGCGGCAGCTCCTTACCGTATGCCGCCTTCATAGCCTCGGTAAGAGCAATAAGACCTATACCCTTCTCAAGCGTTTTGTACGTTGAAGCTCTGTAAATTGCGCTAACGGTAAGCGTTACGGGCATTCCCTTTGCAGAGAAGGAGACCTCGTCTCCAACCGTTACCTTAAGCTTCTCTGCCGCAGTCTCGTCAAGCATTATTCCCTCTCGGTTAAATTCACCCTCAACGAGCGTTGCATCGCAGAAAAGACCTATTCCGTAATTATCAATATTTTCGGAGGCAAGCAGGATAAGCTCGGGGGAGGAGCTTGCGCTTGATACTATCGCGCGCAGCTCTGTGCAGGCAAAGGTGCTTGCAACCGCCTCTGTATTTTCTTCAAGCGCCTGTATCTGTGAGCGAAGGGGAGACTTGATAACGTAATCAAAGGCGGTAAGCTTAAAGCTGCTTTCCTTGTGCTCTATAGTAACAATACCGTTTATCGCGTTTATACCTACCGCGGCAAGAACCACTATTGCCACTATGGAAATTATTAAGCTTATTATCTTTTGTTTCATATTTTTTCACCTTTCAAAAGAGTATGTACTCTTTGCGGAGAGGATAAGCCGTATCAGTTAAAGTTTACGGTAACCTCGTTCGAATAAGGAGAGTTCTTAAAGTTGGTATCCTCATTACATGCAACAAGCTGGATCCTTGCAATAGCGGGGATCTTACCGCTCATAAAATACGCACCGAGATCAACAACGATAGCAGATCCTTCATCGTAATCGGTTGCATCTATAATTATGTCGTCTCTGAGTACGCCGTCAACAACCATACGGTAGTACGTAGTATTCTTAACGTGGTTAAGCATAAGGCTTGTGCCGTTAAGGAAGAGCGAGGGAGATGCGAGGCTTACCGCATTAATGCTGAAGCTTCTGAGAATACCGTCAGAGCCGTTACCCGTAAGTCTTGCATCCTCACTTGCGAAGGAAACGGTCATCTGAGAATCAGCTGCAGTATCCATAGGATCAAGGCCTACAAGAATGGTGATCTCCTTTTGAACGTCCTTGCGCTCGGGAACCTTGAACGAAAGGGTGATATCCTTTCTCATTGCACCCGTGTCGGCATCTATAGAATTCTGTATAGCCTGCTTACCCGTTTCTGCCTCCTTAATGCTACCGTTAAGGATGTTGATATCCGCAAAGCTTAAAATGGTGTCTATCATCTGCGTGCCGTCATTATCCGCGTTGGCGGTGATAGAGAACTTAAGCTCAAGGGTGTAGTTGGTATCAATAGAAAGAGCCGTGCCGGTTACGGGGGTTATCATACCGTCGGAATCAATGTATCTGATAGTCCAATCAACCTTACCTACCTCAATAGAGGGGATATTGGTGTTGCCGTTACCGTTGTTGTTATTGCCGCCGGTGGTGTTACCGCCGCCGTTACCGCTGGGCGGTGAATCAAGCCAAGTGCCGGTGCTCTCGTCATAGTAGTAGGTTGTGGTATCACTTCCGCATCCGACAAGCACTACAAGGCATGCCGCAATAAGAATAAGTGCGAGTACTTTTGTGAATACGTGTTTCATAGCTTATATATATTCTCCTTCAAAATTATGCTTTTGTCCAAGTATAGGTTATAGTTTTTTGCTCATACTCGCCACTCGGCGGATACATTATAATGGTGATCTCCATTCTGTCTGCCACCTTACCGCCGCGGTTGTAATAAATCTTTTGCACCTTATCGGTAAGATTTTCGCTGGAGCTTGTGCCAATATTTTCATCCCCCTGATAGTACACTATAACAAGGGAGTATTTAACGTTTGCAATATCGGTATCAAGGTATACGTTTGCATAACCCTGACCGGAATCCGCTACGGTGATGCTTGCATCTATATTGGTAATATAGAATGCGGAGGACTCTGCAGAGGATATTGAGGTCTTGCCGTCACCAACGTTTCTTGCGGTTACCTTGAAGTATCCCTCTCCAAGGTTCGCTACGTTTCCGTCAAATGCCTCGCCGTTAAGGTAAAGCTCATAGTTCACCGAGGTATCCTGTACGTTTACCATCTTGGAGAACGGATCGTAGATTATCGTGGGAATAGCAAGCTTTGTAAAGCTTACAGCGGCGGAAAGCTCGGAATCTATAACAAACCTATCCGCGCCCTTGAATTTCGCGGTTACCTCATACGTTCCAACGTCGGAAACGTCAAGGATATTACCGGAGAACTGCGTGCCGTTAAGATACCATATAACGTCATATCCCTCCTGCACGTGGAGAGCGTTATCGGATATTGAGATAAGCGGAAGAGGAAGCTTGGTTAACGTGATCGCATCAAGCGTATCCGAATCGATCTCGCCATTCTTGCTTGCAAAGCGCTTTGCCGTAAGGAAATAATCACCGGGGGTCGTTATCTTGGAAAGGTCACCGTCGAACACCTCGCCGTCAAGATAAAGAACTATATTAGCGCTTGTATCGTAAATGATTCTATTGTTGTTTACGGAAAGGTCGGAAGCTTCAAGCTTAAGCTTCTTTATAATAACCGTCTTATCCGTGTATACTACGTTACCTGCGTAGAGAACGGAAACCGTGATCTCGTTGTTGCCGCCGATAAGCGCGCGCTCGATGGAGTTACTGTTTGCCGCAAGCACCTCTCCGTTAAGAGTTACGCGGTAGGAGTTTGCACCTGCAATGGCATTCCAGGTTATAGCACCGTCATCGTAGGTTATTTCGGTAACGCCCTCGCGCTTTTCAAAGGCTACCGTGTTTGATATGCCGGAGTCAACGTACTTCTGCTGCGTGCTCTTTGCCACAACGGTTGCAACGTATGCGCCGTAGCCAATGGAATCGGGCACCTGCCACTCTGTGGCATCTGCGGTAAGCTTTGCCGTGGTTATAGGGTTGCCGTCGGTGTCGGTTACGTTAAGCTCGTATTCGCCTACGCCCTCTATAGCAGCCCAAGTGATCTTACCGTAGGAGAAGGAAGGAATGGGTGTTTCAAGTGTAAGGGGATTTACTGTAACCTTGATGCGGTAATCCTTGCCACCGTAGGTTATAACAACCGTCTGCTCGCCGACCTTATTGGGGTTAAAGGCAGGGGACTTTATCACCGCATCTGTGATATCAACAGTAAAGCTCTCGCCGTTATTAGTCTGATACGAGATCGTTCCGCCAGAAAGCTCAAACGCCTCGCCGCAATTAAGCGTTACGCTGTCGGGATAGTTGAATACGATAGTATCCTTATTGATAGAAGTATTTGTGAAGTTCTGCATAGCAAAGTAAACCACCACTGCTATCAGGAGCAAGGCAACTACCGCACCGCCGAAAATAATCGTTCGTTTGCCCGAAACGTCATCCCTCTCACGCATAGCATCGGGAGTTTGCAGGTTGTACTTCTTTGCAATGCCCTTAAGCTTTCTTAAGTAGCGCTTACCGTCACCGAAGTAGTAATTTCCTCTCGCGCCATCCTTCAATGCCGCATTGATCTGGGGATCACAGATGATCTTGTTCCACGCGGATGAAACAACGTTGCCGCCGCTCTTCTGCGCTATATCAAGCACCTCGTTGATGAAGAAACCGCACGCGCGCTCGGGATTCTTGCGGAAGTAGGGCACAATGTGCGTCATAAGCTCGCCGTACTCTCTTGTGCCGGAGTCGGAGTAAAGCAGCTTCTTGCAATCATCATACTCCGTAAGAACGGCATCAACGCTTCTCCACACGTTGCGGAAAACGGTTGTGGAATTACGGCTATCGTACTTCTTTGCACAGTCGCCTATACGACGAAGAAATCTGTCTCTTGATTCGGACGTTCCGTTTTCATCCGCCTCTCTTGCCCATCTGGTGAGTAAGCTTGTAAGCTCCTTCTCGGGAACGGATACAACGCCATTGATGCTAAACTCCATAAGCTGCATGATCTGCGAGGCATCTTGGGGATAATGGAAGCCCTGCATATTCTGCACAAGTCTATCTGCATCGGTATGAACGCCCTTTGTTCTTTTGTCGTCCGTATTGATTCTTACGGTACGGCGATCGGAGTCACCGTCATTCTGCGCACCGTCGTTATTTGCGGTGTGTCTTACGGGGCGGAAGGTGTCATCGCCTCTTTGAGGTACGGCAGGCTCTCTGCCATTTGCGCCACCGTTTTCGGATGCGCCTTTAATTCTCTGATACTCCGCATACTTTTCATCGTACTCGCTCTGCTTATCGCGGATCTCCTTGTTAAGTGCGGTAATTTTAACGTCGTCACACGCGCCGTTTTCAAGCTCATAGCTTGCTCTTGCGATCTCCGCCTTAAGCATTCTTAACTCATATTCAAGCTCCCACGCCTCGCTGCCGATAGCTCTTGATCCGGAATCGTTTATCATTTGCATTATTCTGTCGATTATGAAATCAAGGAAGCTAATCTCGGGCTTTGTACAGTGGTCTGCGATATCGTCAAGCGCGTTCTTTATATACTTTTTGGTTCTGTCGGGAAGAGTTTTGATCGCACCGCCGTCAAGCTCATTAAACACG
The DNA here is from genome assembly GCA_045647045.1 of Eubacteriales bacterium. Classification (GTDB taxonomy): domain Bacteria; phylum Bacillota; class Clostridia; order Oscillospirales; family CAG-272; genus UBA1740. The sequence continues at coordinate 7,047 of JAZRLU010000200.1, read as the reverse complement.
CGCTCAATCTTTGGCAGTATCGCATAAAGCTTACTGTCGCGCACCTTGCACTCAACGTTCTCCAATACGGAGAGCAGGTCTATGGACTGATCAATATTTTTAGATGCAAATAATGCCATATTTTTACCTCACACTCATTTTGAAATTTATAAGCTCGATACCGTGGCGCGAAAGAACATCCGCAGAACGAATGTCCTTCAAAATATCTGCGGATGCCATTGCGATCTCGTTCGGCACGTCAATTCCGCTCAAGCCTTTGATACCGTTTACGTTTATAAAGGGAAGGATATCCTTATTCATGATCTCCTCGCTAAGAGTACTTGCATCGATCTGCTTTCTGGCACCCGTAAGCTTGCTTGCCGCAAACAGAGGGAGATCGAAAATTCTGTACACAAATGCCACGCTAACGTCATACTCTCTGTTTTTGTCATCCTTAACACCAAATGCTCTTACAAATGCACCGTTCATATTTGAGCGGCGGTATGCATAAAGCTCAACGCTATCCTGTGTATCAAGGCGTATTACGTTTTTGGCACTCTTGCGCAGGCGGTGATATTCCCCGTTAACGTAGTACCATACGCCAACGTCCGCATCATGCACAATAACCTTTCCGCAGAAATCGCCCTCGCGCCTTGCGGCTACGACGTCACCTCTAAGCTCAATTCGTTCGTCCTTCATTTCTTCCCTCCGTTTGAATTGCACGTGCGCACATACGTGGGCACGCAAATAATTTACACAAAACCAATTTTACCACACTTTTCCTTCTTTTGCAATATTCTAATTAAATATTTTTAATTTTTTCGTCAAAAATATTTAATATATGACAGACCGCAAGCGTATATGCCTCGGATTTCCCACGTGATATATTATAACAGACTTATTTTTGTGCTTCACGTAGATTTAAAAGGCTTTTTTGTGGAAGATACCGCTTTTTTAGTGGAAAAAGCAAGATAAGGAAGGAATAAAAGAAAATGTGTACTGCGATCTATACTACCGATACAGAGGGAGGCGTGTGGCTTGCACGCACGCTTGATGCGGACAGAGACTACGGTGAGGCAGGGGTTATGACACCGCGCGGATATCTTAAGGGCAGGGACAACAAATACGGTGAGCTTTCTATGATAGGCACGGCAAGCATCAAAAACGGTATGCCTCTTTATTTTGAGGCCGTAAACGAGCACGGGGTGGGGGTTGCGGCGCTTAATTTCACAAAAAGTGCCGCTTACGTTATCCGCCCGCACCACCATATACAGATCGCGGTGCACGAATTTATCCCCTACCTTTTGTCCCACTCACGCACGCTGGCAGAGCTTAAGCGCACCGTTCGTTCCATAGGGATATCAAGTGCCGCGCCCGAGGGGTATGCAAGCGCTGCGAAATTGCACTTTATGGCAGCGGATGCCACGGGGGCGTGCGTTATCGAGCCTCTTGAAGGCGGCATACGTGTTGAGGATTGCCCCATACCCGTGCTGACTAATGAGCCGCCATATCAATGGCATATTTCAAATGCACGTTTTCACTCGCGTATAAGTGCGGGCTGTGGCGTTTATCCGTTTGAGGGTGCGGGAATGCTTCCGCCATCATTTGGCTGCGATGCGGCAGGGCTTGGCGGCAGCTTTGACTCAAAGGATCGGTTTATCAAGGCGGCATACGTGCTTTTTTCATCCTCGGAATATATACACGGGGTGGGGGATGTGTTCAGAATACTTGACACGGTATCCGTGCCGCGCGGATCTGTGCGCTCGCCCGACGGTCCGCTCGGCACCTCTTATTCATCCGCCCTTTCGCTTACCGATGCATCCTATTTTATAAGCACGGCATCGGTGCGCAATATCTTCCGCGGCACTATTACAAAGACAGGCGAGGGGCTTGCCACATTCCCCTTCCCTCCTTGCAGCGAGCCTTCATATATGAAATTCCGCATTTAACCGCTTCAGCGGTTGACTTTTTCCTTGCCGCGTGCTATAATTTCGGGTGTAATAAATTATGACCGAAGTTCAAAGGAGAATCACACGGTGAAAAGAATACTTTCAAAGCTTGGCTTTATCTGTGATATGGACGGTGTTATCTACCACGGCAAGCAAATACTCCCCGGTGCATCGGAGTTTGTTAACTGGATGATAGAAAATGACAAAAAGTTTGTTTTTCTTACCAACAGCCCCGAAAAAACGCCACACGAGCTTTCTATGAAGCTTGAAAGGATGGGACTTTCCGTTTCTGCCGATCATTTCTATACAAGTGCTATGGCGACTGCGGAGTTCTTACACTCCCAATCCCCCGGATGCACGGCGTACGTTATAGGCGAGGCGGCACTTTCCAAGGCGCTGTACGATCACAGAATATATATGAACGATATCAACCCCGATTACGTTGTTATCGGTGAGACCCGTACCTATTGCTTTGAAAAGATAGAAAAGGCAATAGAGCTTGTAAACCGCGGTGCAAAGCTTATCGGCGCAAACCCCGACACGATTGGCGTTACCGAAAAGGGCATAATGCCCGCAACCGGCTCTCTTGTTGCCCCGATAGAGATCGCAACGGGCAAAAAGGCGTATTTTGTAGGCAAGCCCAACCCTCTTATGCTTCGCCACGGCTTGCGCAAGCTTGGCTGCCACTCGGAGGATATAGCCTTTGTAGGTGACAGAATGGATACGGATATCATAGCAGGTATAGAGTCAAACGTTGATACCGTGCTTGTTTTGAGCGGCGTTACGGCAAAAGAGGATATAGACAACTTCCCCTACCGCCCGAAATACGTAATAGACGGTGTTGGCGATATCGCAAAGGCGGCAAAGGATTGACCTTTCCCGGGAGATCTGCAGATCACGCGCCCGTGCTGCGGCTTCTGGATACACAAAATAAGCTCCAAAGCGGTCGGATAGATCTCCGACCGCTTTTTATTGCCGCGGCACCGTACGCGCGTGCACACATAATGCGCGCATTCCATATACTTACTATTGACTTTTTTATTATTTTATGGTAGAATACTCAATGTCAAACACCAAACGAAAAGCAGTGCCCGTGCGGCACGGTAAGGAGTTATCATGGATAAGCTTAAGGTAGGTATTATAGGTGCTACAGGTATGGTTGGTCAGCGCTTTATCACGCTGCTTTACGATCATCCCTATTTTGAGATCACGGCGCTTGTAGCAAGCCCGAGATCTGCAGGAAGATCATACAGAGAGGCTGTTGGCTCACGCTGGAAGCTTGAGGCAGAGTGCCCCGAGAAAATAATGAATATGACGGTTTTATCGTCCGAAGATATTGAAACGGTTGGCTCGCTCGTTGACTTTGTTTTCTGCGCGGTAAGCCTTTCAAAGGACGAAACGAAGGCGCTTGAGGAGCGCTATGCAAAGGCGGAGATCCCCGTTGTATCAAACAACTCCGCACACAGATGGACGCCCGACGTGCCTATGGTCATCCCGGAGGTCAACGATTCTCATCTGCAGATCATTGAGGCTCAGAGAAAAAGACTTGGCACAGAGCGCGGATTTATCGCGGTTAAGCCCAACTGCTCCATTCAGTCTTACGTAGGCGCGCTCGCGCCCCTGCGCAAGTGGGGTATAAAGGAGGTCGTTGCAACGACCTATCAGGCGATCAGCGGTGCGGGCAAGACCTTCCGCGAGTGGCCCGAGATGGTGGATAACCTTATCCCCTTCATAGGCGGCGAGGAGGAAAAGAGCGAAAAGGAGCCCCTTCGCGTATTCGGCGAGATAAAGGACGGTGCTATCGTACCCGCTACAGAGCCCGTTATAACCACCCAGTGCCTGCGAGTTCCGATCACGGACGGTCATATGGCAGCGGTGTTCGTTAAGTTCGAGCAAAAGCCCACAAAGGAAGAGATCCTTGAGGCTTGGAGCAGCTACGAGGGTGAGCCGCAAAGGCTTGCACTCCCCTCTGCACCCGAAAGATTCCTTACTTATTTTGAAGAGGACAACAGACCGCAGACCGCGCTTGACCGCGACCTTTACGGCGGTATGGGCGTATCCCTCGGCAGGCTCAGAGAGGATACCGTTTACGATTACAAGTTCGTAGGTCTTTCCCACAATACCCTTCGCGGTGCGGCAGGCGGCGCGGTTCTTATCGCGGAGCTTCTTTACCGTAAGGGATATATCACGAAGAAAATATGAGCATAAGCAAATATAAGGCGCTTCTTACCGCGGTGGATATGGGCAGCTTTTCCGCCGCGGCAAAAAGCCTTGGCTACACGCAATCGGGTCTTACGCATATGATGAGCGCGCTTGAGGAGGAGATAGGCTTTACCCTGCTTCAGCGCGGCTATTGGGGTGTTAAGCTCACGCCTATGGGTGAGCGCATAATTCCGCGTATACGTGAGCTTGTAGCGTGCGAGGAGGCGCTTGATAACGAAATAAAGCTTGTGCGCGATATGGGCGACAACGTTTTGCGCATCGGCGCGTACACAAGTATTACGCAGCATTGGCTGCCTACGGTGGTAGAACGCTTTGCCGAGGAATTCCCCGGCATTACGGTGAATATACAGACAGGTACGGTGGAGGAGCTTTACTCCGGGCTTGAATCGGGAAGATTTGATATGGTCTTTGGCAGCAAAACGCCGGGATACAACTTCCAGTGGATCAACCTTGCCCTTGACAGGTTCTATGCCATCCTGCCCGAGGATTATCCCATAAGCGAGGGCAGCGCCTTTCCGATAAGCTCATTTAACGGCACGAAGTTCCTTATGCCCGGTCTTGGCTTTGACCGCGAGATATCTGCGGTATTCTCTGCCCACTCGGTAAAGCCCTTCGTTACGCAAACGTACGTGGATGACCCCGCGATACTTTCAATGGTGGAGCACCGCCACGGCATCAGCATGCTCTCCGAGCTGATACTCAGGGACAGAAGAACGGACGGGCTGCGCATAGCACCCGTTGAGCCCGAGATCTGCCGTAAGCTTGCAGTTGCCCTTAAGGCAGACCGCATTCCGACCGCCGCGGCAAAGAGGCTTATTGCCATTACCAAGGATTTTATAGTGCAAAAATAACAAAAAACGGCATTTTCGCGCTTGGGCAGCCCTGCGCGGAGGTGCTTTTTTTCGTCTTTTGGTTATTTTGAATAAATTTGAGCAAGTATTTTTGGCATCCAAGGAAGCGCTTTACTCTTGACTTTTGGTGCGCGTATATGTATAATTAAAATAGTAAAAAAATATATTAAGCAATAAAGGTGAATGAGGTACTAACTTATGAAAAAGATCATATGCTTACTCTTAGCTATCCTGTGCACGTTCGCAATCGTTTCCTGTAACCAGGATACCCCCGGCGAGACTCCGGACGGAAGCCAGAACAACGAGCCTGCCGTAAGCGAGCTTGATACGCTTATCGGTATTATCGAAAGCTCTCTTCCCACCAAGATCGTAACCCACGTTGACTACAAGTACGGCGAGGATACCTTCAAGGGCAGATACACCACTACTGTGGACAGAGCTTCCGAGAAATCCAAGTTCGATTTCTCCTACCAGAGACTTGCTATTCCCGGTGAGGACGTTAGCGACTCTCACATTATGACTATCGCAGGCAGCGTATATTACAAGGACGGTCAGGTTTCCAACTCCGAGGGTGCTGAATGGCAGTCTCCCGGATACGGTTATCTTGAATTCTCTCTTGATTTCTCCGAGACCAAGCTTGACAACGTTACCTTCGCTAACGACGGTGACGATCTTACCGCTACGATCTCTGCAGACAACGCGATCAGAGTATTCGGTACCGCGATCGATGCAGACGGTGATATCACCATCTCTATCGACACCAACGGTGAGTATCTTTACAGCGTAATGATCTCTTATACCGCTAAGGATACCGGCGCAAAGGTTACCGTTAACACCACCTACGATTACGCAAAAGTATCTCTCGATTTCTGATCGGCGATACAGATAATATAGAAAGGATCTCACGATATGAAAAAGATTTTAGCGCTTTTACTTATTCTTACCTGTCTTTTCTCTGTAGTCGCTTGTAACAACGATACACCCGATAACGGCGATCAGAACACCCCCGATAACGGCAATACAGACAACAATGACGTTGCTCTTGATCCCGAAACCGATCCTCTCGGCTACTTCTCCGCTCTCCTTAAGAAGAGTGCTCCCACTCTTTCCGAGGTAGTTGCTACTCAGAAGTTCGGCAAGAACGTTCTTACCGATACCGTTACTATCGCAACCGGTACTGTTGACGGTCTTAAGGCAAGCAAGCTTGTAAGAGTTGAGCAGAAGCTTAACGACGTTGAGAATCAGGAGCTTAACTACATAACCACCTCTACCTCCGAGACCTGGTATCTTGAGGGTAAGGGAACCTCCACCAACAAGGGCAGAAAGTGGAATGCTAACGGTACGGACTTCGCTCCCACCGAAAACTCCATCCGTCTGTTCCTTAACGAGGAATACTTCACCGAGTACAACTACGATGCAGAGACCGGAACTCTCGTTCTTGAGACTTCTTGGGAGTACGCATCTCAGGTTCTTGCATACATCCTTCCCTCCGCTGATTATGTCCATGAGTACGACACTACTATCACCATGGTAGCTGCCGGCGGTAGAATTACCAGCATCACCATCGAATATGAGGTTGAAGAAGAGGACCTTGGTGATATTAACGTATCCGTTACAGCACCTGACACTACCGTAGTTATCAATGCTAATTACTACTACGATCTTCAGGACATCACCTTTAACTGATCTTGAACTGTGAAACGAAAGGATTTAGTACGATGAAAAAGATTATTGCACTTCTTCTCGTTATCTGCTGCTTCGGAATGCTCTTCGCTTGTAACAACGATACACCCGACAACGGCGACAATGATAACACTAATACTGCTACGGTAGAGGATTTTGCCGCAGCGATCGCAAACAACAAGCCTTCCCTTGCAATCGTTACCACCAAGGTAACCAGCGAGCTTGGCGAGCTTAATGCAAAGTTCGAGATCTCCTACAACGAGGACGGCTCTGCTGCTATCGTATACAGCTACGAAAAGTTCAACTCTCTTGAGGACGGCGCTACCACCGAGCTTAAGACCAAGTATGAAGGCACCTTCACC
>JAZRLU010000199.1:0-4287 GCA_045647045.1 Eubacteriales bacterium | reverse complement strand
TCTTTTCGGGAACGTAACCGAACTTAACGTGATCAAACGCCACGTCACCCTGCACGTCGGTCAGCTCCTTTGCGTTTTCGCTGTCGGGCTTTTCGGGCTCCTCGTCGATAACGTGGAAAACTCTGTCAGCCGCGGAGAGTGCGGACTGAAGCTCGTGGAGAATGTTTGCAAACTCGTTTATCGGGCCTGCGAATTTACGCGAATACTGAACGAACTGACCGATGCCGCCAAGGGTGATAAAGAAGAGTGCGCCCTCCTCTACCCTGCCGCTTTGCGAAAGCATAAAGAGTATGCCGCCGAGCATTGCAACAAGAGAGAGCGAGATATTGTTTATAAAGTTAACGGTAGGGCCGAGCGTTGCGCCGTAATACTCGGCACGGTAGTAGGCATCCATTGCATCATCGTTGCGCGTGTTGAAGCGGCCTGCAATCGCATCCTCCCTGCCGTAGGCGGATATGGAGCGTGCGCCCGAGAGCATTTCCTCTGCATATCCGTTAAGCTCACCGAGCATACGGGAGCGTCTGCCGAAGAGCGGACGCACCTTTTTGGAGCGGAAGCGTGTAAAGATTATCGATGCGGGAACTGTAAGAAGGAAGATAAGTATCATCGGCTTTGATATCTTCCACATAAAGTAAAGGCTGCCGACAACGGTATAGATACTTGTCATTACCTGTACAAGATCGTGCGAGAGGCTGGCGTTTATGGTGTCAATATCATACGAAAGGCGGCTGATTATATCGCCCGTGGGGTGCGTATCGAAATATCCGACGGGGAGCGTGTTGAGTTTTTCAAATACCTGCTTGCGCATTCTTACAACGATGCGCTGCGAAAGATGAACCATTACAACGGCAAGACCGTAGGACATAAGGCCCGATATAACGTAGCAAAGCACCATCATTATAACGTTTGACCACACGCTGTCAAAATCAACGCCCGTAACGAGCCCGATAGCATCGATAGCCGCACCCGAGAAGCGCGGACCGAGCAGGGCAAGCTGATTTGAAACAAGGGTAAATATCACGGCAGGCACGAAAAGATACCATTCGTGAAGCACGTAGCCGCCAAGGCGCAAAAAGATGCTGCCTGCGGTACGCCTATCAAGCTTATTCTCCGAGAAGCGGTTGGGGTTGCCCATCGGAGAAGGGTTATTCATAGGACCTCTACTCAACGAAAGCACCTCCCATCTGCGAATCGCTGATCTCACGGTATTCGGGGCAGGATTCAAGAAGCTCTGCATGCGTGCCCTTGCCTATTATCCTACCCTCGTCAAGCACAAGAATAAGATCGCAATCCTTTACGGAGCTTACTCTTTGCGCAACGGTTATTACGGTTGACTCGGAAAGGGACTCCGAAAGTGCGCGGCGGAGTGCCGCATCGGTCTTATAGTCAAGCGCCGAGGACGAATCGTCCAAAATAACTATATCAGGCTCTGCCGCTATGGCGCGCGCTATAAGCAGGCGCAGGCGCTGACCGCCCGAAAGGTTTGTGCCCTTTTGCGAAAGGGTACAAAGATATCCGCCCTCCTTGGCTAAGATAAATTCCTCTGCCTGCGCAACTCTTGCGGCGCGCTGTATCTGTTCATCCGAAAAACCGCGTGCAAAGTCAATATTTTCACGTATTGTATCGGCATAGAGGAAATCGTGCTGCATTGCAATGCCGAATTTTTGCGTTAACTCTGCACGGGTATAGCTCTTAATGCTTTTTCCGTCTATACGAATATCGCCCGAGTCACAGTCGTAGGTGCGCATAAGCAGGCGCGTTAAGGTGCTCTTTCCGCTACCGGTTGCACCTATGATGCCAAGCCGATCACCGCGCTTTAAGGTAAAGCTTATATTTTCAAGATTGTTTTTCTTGCCGAAATAAGAGAAGGAAACGTTTTTAAACTCCACGTGGTTATCCCTGCCGTCACACTCATCGGGCACGGTTTCAAATCGGTCCGGAGTTTCAAGCACCTCCTCCACTCTCTTTGCAGAGGCGGCGCACTTTGTAAACATAACGAAGATACGCGAGAGCGCCATCATTGCCATAGAGATCGTGGTAAAGTACTGCATAAAGGCTATAACGGTGGAAACGCTTGACGTGCCGCCTGCAACGCGATGCGCGCTGAGCGCAACAACACCCGCGATACCGAGGTTCATAAGAAGCGTCATAATGGGGTTGGTGGAGCCCATTACCGTGCCTGCACGGCACTCCTGACGGGAAAGCGTGCGGTTTACCTTATCAAAGCGGCGGTTTTCGTAATCGTTTTTGGAAAGTGCCTTGATAACGCGGATTCCCTGCGTATCCTCGCGCACAACGCCTACCATTGCATCAACAGACTTTTGCACGCGCTCGTAAAGCGGCAAGCCGTTGCGAGAGATAAGGTAGATGGTAATAAAGATAAGCGGGAAGGTTGCAAGCATTACAAGCGCAAGCGTGCTATCCATCATAAAGCTTATTGCAAGACCGCCGACAAGCAGGATAGGTGCTCTTATACCCATACGCTGCACCATTCCGAGGAAGTGGTGGATGTTGTACGTATCGCTTGTTATTCTCGATTCAAGCGAGGAAACGGTAAAGCGGTCTATATCGCGTGCCGAAAGGTGAAGCGTTTTATCAAAAAGATCGCGGCGCAGCTTGCGCGAAAAGCGCATTGATACGTCTGCCGCCATACGGTTTGCGATAATGTTTAAGATACACGCAGCCGCGGCGCAAAGCAGCATAACGCCGCCGTAGAAAACTATCTGCCAAACGCTCTCACGTACTATGACCTTATCAAGGATGTGCGAGAGTATTACGGGCAAAAACAGCTCTGCCACCGTGCCGAGTATCTTAATGATAAGCCCCACGGTCATTTTACCCTTAAAGCCGCCGAGACGGGAAAATAAAAATTTCATTCCTCTGCCCCTCCCTTCTTCAGCGCACCGTCCGCATTTTTCTCCATAACGGCAAGCACACGCTCAAATACGGCAAGCTCCTCTTCGCTTATCCCCTCTGTTATTACGCCGTTCCAATCACGTGCGATCTCGGCAACAACGGGGCGCAGCCCTGCCATTGCCTCCGTGGGGTAAACGCGCAGCTGGCGCTTATCCTCGGGGTTTGGCTCGCGGCGCACAAGCCCGCGCTCCTCTAAGGCGGTAAGAGTACGTGCTACCGTGCTTTTGTTAAGAAAAAGCAGCTCTGCAAGCTCATCCTGCGTTTTGCCGGGATTTGCGCTTATCGCAAACACAAAGGTGTGATGTGCCGCGGGGAAGCCGTCCGCAGATCTGCGCGTGCGGTACATTGCCTGCGCGCGGTGCAGAATGTTTATGCTTTTCATCAAATTCGGCATATTTTCTCCCTTCTTTTTTGATAGTTGCATATGCAACTGTTTCTTATGCAACTATTTTAGCATAAGGCTTATGCCTTGTCAATAGTCTTTTGCCAAAGATGCAAAAAACGTGGGCAAAAAAAGGTATTTCCCGCCATTTCGCACGTGCGCACACGGTTAAGTTGTGCAAGGTGCACATTAAAATTCGTTTAATCTGCCTATTACTTTTTCTTATCCCGATATGGTAAAATATATACAGTACCAAAAGGGAGGACGAGGAAAATGTTCAATATCGGCGATATGGTCGTTTACGGAATAAACGGCGTTTTTAAGATCGATGATATAAGAGAAGAATCCGTGCTCGGCAATTCCGTTAATTATTACGTGCTGCAGCCGCTTACGGATCGAAACGCATCACTGGTATTCGTACCCGTGGCAAACGAAGCTCTTACGGCGGAAATGCGCCCGATCGTTTCCAAGGATCGCGCAAATGCCATAATTCTCTCTATCCCCGAGGTAGCCCCTGCCGAATGGTGCGAGGACAACCGCCGCAGGCAGGAGGGCTTTAAGGCAACGATAAAGAGCGGTGATCACATCGCTATCATCGCTATGATAAAATCTATAATTGAGTTTGGCAAGCGCCGCCTTGCCGTAGGCAAGAAGAACTATCTTGTTGACGAAAACGTGATGAAAAAGGCAGAAAAGCTGCTTGCATCCGAGTTTTCACTTGCTATGGGAGAGGAAGAATCGGAAGTGGCGCAACGAATAGAGGCGCAGCTGTAAGGCGCCGCACCAAGCAAAAAAAAACGCACTTTTGTCTTATGACAAAGGTGCGTTTTTTGAATGATGTTTGCCTGGCACGCAAATGATGACGCTAACGCTAATGATGTGTGCCTTCGGCACATGATGTTGCCTTCGGCAATGATGTTTACTTCGTAAATGACGTTACGCCTGACGGCGCAGTGGGCAAACATCGCATCATGAATTCTCGCAGTTTG
>JAZRLU010000198.1:0-5964 GCA_045647045.1 Eubacteriales bacterium | reverse complement strand
GCATCAAACAACCCGTTCAGATACCGTGGTTACTACTTTGACGAGGGCTTGAATCTCTATTACCTCAGCTCAAGATATTACGATGCCAATACGGGTAGGTTTATTAATGCTGACGGATACGTATCTACAGGCACGGGCTTGCTCGGTTACAATATGTATGCGTATTGTAATAATAATCCGGTTATGTATGTAGATATGAACGGTAGCTTCCCTACATGGAATGATGTGAAAATTTTTTTACTTCAACTATACAATAACTATATGTTCTCTCTCTCTTTGGAGCATCAATATTACGAAACTGCAGGGCAAATGATTCTTGATTATCAAAGCGAACGGTTGAGTGAGGCAAGGGAAAAATACAATACAGACACAATTAACATCAATGGTTCTAATCCTAATGGTAATATTTCTGTTACAGTTAGCAGTGATTTAATTAAGATTGAAGGATCCCATCAAATTAGAAATCGATATGAAAAAATAGCTATATTAAAAGCAATAGAAGATACAGGGATTTATCAAGATAAAGTTAAATTGCGTAGTATGCACGCGGAATGGTCGGGGCATAACTTTTGTTATCGTATAACGTCGAATTCTTTTGGCAACTCAGCGATATCTACCATACTTGGTCGTGAAAATGCCAACATAAGCTCGAAAGATGTTGACTTCGGCAATAACGATCCGCTGAAAGTGCTTTATGAAATTGTCTCGTTAGGAGGAATTATATCGTGGTAAGGCGAAAATGTTATTTTGTGGTATCGATTATATTTAATATATTATCATTGCTGCTTTTTCTTTTGTTTGATCGAAGTAATTATATTTATCCTAAATTTTCACTTCAATTTAAGCAGTTAGTGTTATTGATAGTGATGCACGGAATCATTGTGGGGACAGAGATTCTTGTTTTTTTGCTAATATTTAAATTTAAAAAATTAACAGTCATAAGAATCTTTTCAACTATTTTGGTAATCGTGATTTCGTTCTATAGTTTATTATTTTTGCATATTGGATTGATAGGTCAGATGTGGTCATCCGAGATTGATGAATACGATGATTTTCGTGGCTTTGATTCTCATATGAGTTTTGTTGTTAATTCCCCCGGGATATCTCTCAATGATATAGTGTGCGGTGACGTAATTCATGCCGAAAATTTCTATTATTCGTCGAGTATGTTACCTTTCCACATAGATTTTGAGATAAGAGGTGATTTTTACTATTCAAAAGAACATTATGAAAAAGTAAAAAATCAGTTTCTCTGTGCACCCGAGTTCAATATTGTTATATATGATGATGCGGAATTAGCAAATGATTCTTCCGGAGCATTTGTTTTAAATATTGAATTTGGAGAAGATAGCTATAGTGATTTTAAATATCAAGCTTATAAGGAAGGCGATATATCGGTAGAATTTTCCGACACTCTGCATATGTTTTCATTTAGTTTTTCCGGTAGGGTAGATAATTGATGTAGGTTTCCAAGCCGAGCTTCGGCTCGGCTTGGTGGGAGGCTAACGGAGTAACAACTACCTACTATCTCAACGGCTCGCAGATTATAGGCGAGGAAACAAACGGAAATATTACGCGCCTTATCTGCTAAGTGAAATTCTATCATTACAAAAGCAAGAGCTACCAACTGACGAAAGCTGTTGGTAGCTCTTTTGTGATAGCCGCATCTTGCATAAGCCGGTGTGGCGCGAAAAACACCGATCTTGCCGGTGGTTTTGATTTTTTTAAGGATCAAGCTATATTTTCTTCAATAAGGCGGCGGACGGTTGCCTCGGGCACGAGACCTACGGAAAAATCTACGAACACGCCGCCCGAAACTATGGCAAGCATCGGTATACTTGATACACGGAAAAGCTCTGCAAGCTCGGACTCGCTATCTATATTTATCTTGCAGAATTTTACATTAGGATATTCACCCTCCAGCCTTTCAAGCACGGGAGAGAGCATTTTGCACGGGCCGCACCAATCCGCGTAAAGATCGACAAGGCAGGGCTTATCGCTGTTTTCCACCTCTGTATTGAAGTTTTCTTTGGTTATCTGTATCATTTTACGCTCCTGTGAGTTGTATTTTTATAATTGTAGCATTTTTTACGGCTTTTTTCCACAGTTTTTTAGGATTTTTTAAAAATTAACATTTTAAAGTTGAATGTAAGGGGGGATATGGGGTAAAATCAGTTGTAAAAACAACGTTCACGGGAGACGCACAAATGCAGACCTTCAAAAAAAGCATTACTGTAGATATACACGACGTAGATTTTAACGGCGTATGCCGTGCATCATCACTTCTTAAATATATTCAATCGGCGGCACAGTCTCAGCTTACCGAAAACGGTATGTCATACGAGAGGCTGCAGGATATGAGCCGCGCATTTATAATCAGCAAGATACGTATTGAGCTTGACGAATCGGTACGTGCTTACGAAGCGCTTACGGCAGAGACCTTCCCCTGCATCAGCCGCGGCTTTAGCTTTTACAGATGCTATGCCCTGCACCGCGAGGGTAAAACTGTGGGCAGAGCTATTGCGGTGTGGGCACTTATCGATACCGAAACAAAGAGGCTTGTGCGCGTAAACGATTTTGACCTTAACCTTCCTACGTACGATGCGTGGGAGATGGATTTTACGCATTTTTGCGTGCCTGATACCGCAAAAAGGATAGGTGCTTACACAGTGTGCTACGCGGATCTTGACCAGAATATGCACGTTAACAATACAAAATATGCCGATATATTCTCAAACTTCCTGCCCCTTAACGGCAAAAGGGTAAGCACTATGGCTATAAGCTACGTAAGCGAGGCAAGGTTCGGTGACGTGCTTGACGTATTTATGGCAGAGGAAAACGGCACCTACTATCTGCGCACCGTTCGCCCGGACGGAAGAACGAATGCAGAGGCAGAGATCACGCTGACCGATATTTAATAAGCGCACGGTAAAAAACGGCATTTTTGAAGAAAAAAGCTATACCGCAGGCGGATGATGCAAAAATAAAGGTGACTTGTTGACATTGCAACAAGTTTGTGCTATAATACCCTTACCGCACGTCCTGCCTGCGATAATTTTTTCACAGCGCGCCGAAATCGCAGGGGGCGCGAGGTAACGAGCATTACGTATCAAGGAGAATACAATGAGAAAAATCAGAATAGTTGCAGACAGCTCGTCCGATCTTTTTGAGCTTGAATACGCGGATTTTAGATCCGCACCTATGAAGGTTATAACAGCAGACCGTGAGTTTGTGGATACAGATGATCTTAACGTTGAGGGGATGGTTAATTTCCTTGACAGCTACAAGGGAAAGTCTAAGTCATCCTGCCCCAACACCTCAGACTGGCTTGAAGCGTTTGCAGATGCAGACGATATTTATTGTGTTACCATAACAAGCGGACTTTCCGGCAGCTATAATTCCGCTATGGCTGCAAAGAAGATCTACGAGGAGGAAAACGAGGGTAAGCGCGTATTTGTAACCGATTCGCTTTCCGCAGGCCCTGAGGTGGCTTTACTTGTTAAAAAATTAGAGGAATACGTTAAAAACGGCGCGGAATATGAGGATATATGCAAAGGCATTACCGAGTATTCCAAGAAAACAGGGCTTATTTTTATGCTTAAGTCGCTTAAAAACTTTGCAAATAACGGCAGAGTTTCCCCCATTGTTGCAAAGCTTGTTGGCATAGCGGGCATCTGTATTGTAGGAAAGGCAAGCAATGAAGGCACGTTAGAGCCGGTACATAAGTGCAGAGGTGAGAAAAAATCGCTGCAAACACTTGTTTCCGACCTTGAAGCAGAGGGCTTTTGCGGCGGTAAGGTAAGCATCGGTCACTGTTTAAACGAGGATGCCGCAAACGCTCTTAAAGAGCTTATATATGCAAAATATCCTACCGCAACGGTAGAAATACATAAATTCCGAGGTCTTTGCAGCTTTTACGCTGAAAAGGGCGGAGTTCTCGTTGGCTTTGAGAAGGCTTAAAATCAACTTATTACATCATAAAATTATAGGGCGTATCGGCTTTACGGTACGCCCTTTTTTGCCGAAATATAATATACGTCGGCTATTTTTTTCATTCAGTGCATAATGCGACAGTTTTTTTGCCTTAGGCGTGCTAAAATGGATAAAAAACGGAGAAGGATATATGAATAAAAGCATTAACAAAAGACTTTTGCGCCAAGACGTGCGCACAAGCGAGGGCGCAACGTACGAATACGAGCTGACGGAGGCGACGTCTACAAGAGTGGCAAGCTATAAAATACCGCTGTACTCTGTAAAAATACGTCTCACGCTTGGTGGTAAGGTAACCGAGGCATCACTTGACGATGCCTTTGCAGACGTGGGAAAGGCTACGGTGCTATACGAAATGCTTGTAAAAAATCTTGTAACGCCTATTGATCTGCCGTACATATTAGAGGACAGGATCACCATATAAAGCGAAAAGAAAAACGAACCGCACCCCCGAAATCTGCCCGATCTTACGGACAGCGGAGCTTACGGCTCGTTTTTACTTTTGAATATTGCACGCTTTACCCTACCGAGTGCGCGGCGGCACTTTGCAAGCACAGAGCGCACGGGATAGATAGCATTCCAGAATGCGGCATATGAGAGATATGATCTTTCATCCACCGAATGATGCTTACCCGCACGGTTGAAGGATATGAGGCGAGCGAGCACGGAATCAAATTTTACGTACTCTAAAGAGTACGTATTATCACCCCTGATGATATAAACGCCCTTATTTTCATCAATATCTATAACGCGGTGGAGCACGTATTTTTCACCCACCTTATAAAGGGCAACGTCAAAGCGCGAAAGGCGCTCTCCCGCATTTACACGCTGAAGCACCACAACGTCCCTTGCCGTTTTCAGCATAGGGCGCATGCTTACACCCTTTATTGTGGAGGCGTAATGCCCCTCGGCTTCAAGCACGGATTCAATAGTTACGCCCGTACCGTTTAAATCAAGCATTCCGTCAGCCATCAAGAATATCTGCCGCTCTGAGATTTTCTACAAATATCGAAGCATCACGCATAGCGGTTGCCTCATCAACCTCGTATTCCCCTACCAATGCCGCGGCAAGGTCCTCTACGCTCTTATCACCCGACGTAAGCTCACGCCAGAGAAATGCGCCCGTAGCGTTAAGGCGAACAAAGCCCGAAAAGCTTTTTGCAAGCTTGCCGGTAGCGCAGGCAAGATAGCTATCTGCCACCTCTTCAAGCACAAAGCCCTTTTTTATCTTCATAATTGCCTCCAAAAAACGTTTTACTGATATATTCTAACACAAATATGAGGCAATTGCAAGGGCTTTTGTACTTTATTTATCAGAAACTAACAGATACCGTAGCTCGGGGAGAATATCTCACCCTCTATTTTCATAAGTCTGTTATACTTTGCGCACCTTTCGGCACGTGCAGGTGCGCCGCTTTTTATATACGGCGCAGAGAGAGCAACGGCGAGATCTGCTATAAAGCTATCCTCCGTTTCCCCACTCCTGTGCGAGATCACGGTTTTATAGCCCGAGCTTACCGCGCGCGATACGGTTTCGCATACCTCGCTTAAGGTGCCTATTTGGTTTGGCTTTATAAGAATTGCGTTGGCAATCCCCTCTTTTATACCGTTATCAAGCCGCGCCCTGCTTGTAACAAAAAGATCGTCACCCACAAGCATAGTGCCGCGCGGGCGGAGCTTATCGGTAAGCATACGCCAGCCCTCGGTATCATCCTCTGCCATACCGTCCTCTACCGATACTATAGGATAATCGCGCACAAGAGCCTCTATACGGGCGGCAAGATCTGCCCGTGTTAGCCGCTGTACGGATTTTGGCAAAAGATATTCTCCGCTTGTAGGTAAATACCACTCGCTTGATGCAACGTCAAGCGCAAGCATAATATCCTCCCCCGCCTTATAGCCTGCCGCGCCTATTGCCTCACAGATAAGGTCAGGCGCCTCGCGCTCGGAGGTAAGGCTTGGCGCAAAGCCGCC
>JAZRLU010000197.1:0-3784 GCA_045647045.1 Eubacteriales bacterium | reverse complement strand
GCGGTCCCCCTATCCCCGGTCAGTCGCGTGTCGTAAGCTATCGCCTGCGCATAGCTCGGCTCTGCTCACTCGCGCTTTGTGACCGCCGTTCGCTAAAAACGCTTATCAACCGTTTTTAGCTTCACTACCTCCCGGATGGAGGCAGAAAAGGCAGACACACTGCCTTTGCCGTGCATCTGCCTTTGGGGTTATATATTTAAATTAAATGTAAAGCGCTCTCATGATTATGGGCTTTGCTTCGTTGCCGATGTTGATGGTACGAAGAAGGATCTCGAAAGCCTCTTCTGCTGCGTTTTCGGGAGCGAGGATAGCATCATCGTGAAGCATAAGATCTCTATCACTGTCTACGTAGAAGGTAACCCACTTATACTTGGTGTTGAGCTCGTTGCAAGCAAAGATAAGGTTAGCAAGCTTATCCTCGGGAACGTTCTCGTATACAAGATAAAGGGAAAGGTACTTGCCCTCATCACCGCTGAAGATGCACTTTGCGATCTTGCCGTCGTAGGGGAAATCTACGATAACGTCACCGTCGTTATCAACGAACGAGTTGAATTTGAAGTCCTTGGACTTAAGGAATTCGATAAAGAGATTTGCGCATAACATAATGAAAAATCCTCCGTTTTATTTGGTTTTTATTGGTGTAAACATTATAACAGTTTTTGCCTGTATTTGTCAATGCCCGTGCCCAAATTTACAAAAAAATGCCCGATATACATAAAATTTGCCAAAGGAACGAACACTACGCTGCGCCCGTGCACAAATTCTGCCGCGCGGTGCACAAAGATTTAGGCTTAATTAAAATCCTCTTTCGCGCAGGTCCGTGACAAGGTCTGTGTAAAAGGCGCGGACGTCGAAGCCCTTGATGTTTTCGCGGCCGAGGTCGATCACGTCAGCGTGCGAGATGCCGCGCTTGCCTTCGGTGCGTAAGAGGGTGTATTTTTCGCCAAAGGCAAATGAGCCCTCGCCTACAAGGCCGTCGTTTTCGCCGTCAAAATTCTTAACGTAGCGGTAGGAGAGGTTTAAGGGGAACTGTCCGCGCTCGGGTGAGCCGAGAACAGAGCCGATGCTCTGTACGTAGATGCCCTCGGGCATTACAAGCTCCTCGTTGCGCTTCTCGCACGCCTCCTTGGTAAGATCGGTAACGGCGGCTATAAAGTCGGGCTCCTCGTCACCGAGGGCGGTAAGCGTTACGTTATATACCTTCGCTATGCTTTGCTTTACGCGCTCGGGAATGGCGTACAAAAGGCGCTCTGCAAACAGGCAGCCGCGGTGCGGCGTGTTTACCGTGGTAAGCGAGGCAACGTAAGGCGCAAGCCCAAACTCGGATATTGCATAGCGGCAATCAAGCCCGCCCTTTGAATGGGCGATGATGTTGACCTTCTCACAGCCCGAGCGGTCAACGATAAGCTTGATGCGGTATGCAAGCTCGCGTGCGCTTTCCTTAACGGTAAGGGCGGACTGATGCGCCCCGTAATACACGGTTGCGCCGTGCAGCTTAAGGGTGCGCGGTATTCTGCCCCAGTAGTTGAAAAGCTTGTTGTCACGGAAGAAAACGCCGTGCACGAAAATTATGGGATATTTCGTCTTGCAAAGCTCCTTCAGCGCGGGATCGGAGGTTACCGCCTCCTTTTCAAGCTCAAAATCAAGCTCCTCTGCGGTTATGCGGATGATGCGCGCAAGAATTATAAGGTTAAGTATCGGTATCATACCGCAAAGCGCGCCAAGCACGCGCCAGCGTATGCCCATCTGCCCCGACGTGCAGTAGATCGATATTATTCCGTTCCAGAACAGAATAGCGCTAAGAAGTATGCACCATATAGCGCTGTGCAGGGCATCCGTGTAGTCGGGCAGGGCGGTGAAGAGCAGTATCGCGTGCCATACGAGCGACGGTATCAGCGAGCCGAAGAAGGTTACAAGCGCCGACGTGCCGTGGTGGCATATCTTAAGGCGAAAGCTCTTCGATTTTACGGGCGGCGCACCGTCCAGCACGTTAAGCAAAAGAAATATCGGTATTATCGCTATCAGCGACCACCGCGATAGCTTTATAAACATATAGCTGTTAAGCAGCACGCACGTAAGAATCAGGTGCAATGCCGCACGCAGGGAAATATATCTTTTCATACAAAATTCCTCGTCAGTTGAAGGAGAATACGCATTCAAGATGCGGCTGCGCACCTGTTTCGGGATCGGTATCCATAATAAGAATATCCTTCATATATTCGTTCCATCTTGCAACTACAGGGCTTTCTGCCTGCACCTTCGTTGCCCATTCTATGCCAAGGCGGCATTCATAGTAGCCGAAAAGATCGTTACCGTCACGCCATATAGTGTAGTTTTCAATGCCTGCCTCGCAAAGCACCGCGCGCATCTCGTCCCAAAGCGCATCGTGGCGGCGAACGTATTCATCCTCCGTGCCCTCTTTTATCCTGGCACGCCAAGCATATTTTTCCATAGCAATGGTCTCCTTTTTTGCGCTTGCGCGCATAGGCAGAGCAAAGCTCTGCAATGAAATTTCTCCGCCTCCATCCGGGAGGGAGGCTTGGGATGAATTCTCGCGCAATGCGCTCCATGAATTGACGGCAAGCCGTCATGAATTCTCGTCGGCATTTGCCTCCTCCATGATTTCTCGCGCTACGCGCTCCATTGGATGAATTGCAACCACTTATGCGCCGCAGCGCAATTCATGAGCTTTAGCTCAATTCATGAGGGCTTTGCTCTCAATTCATGCAGCCGCGAGGTTGCAATTCATCGCGCCCTTTGGGCGCTTATATCGCCGACGGCGACACAATATACGTCCACACGTTGCGTGCGGGGTATTCGGTGGTGCGGAAATCGGTCTTGCCGCCGAACCAATCGAGGATCTGCTCTTCAAGCTCGGGGAGGGTAGCTTCCTTGCCGTCAAGGTAAGCAACGAGGCGCTTGCGGCAGGATTTAAGTCTCATAATAAGACCGCCGATGCGCTGATCCTGCACCTCAAAGCCGTGGGGCTTGTTCTCCTTATGCCAAAGGGTAGAGAACTTCTCGTGGAACACCTCAAGCAGCTCCTCTGCGGTGCGGAATTCTTCTGCTATCTTGGCAAGCTCATCGCGCTCGTTTTTCTGATATGCGGCACGAACGCGCGCGCCGAGGTCGTATTTTATTGCAAGCACGTCGCAAAGTGCGGCGTTCATCTCAAATATATATCCGTAGCTCTTGCTGCTCTTCGCGTGGTCGCGGAAGCGGCAGGCATAGTCCGCATATTCTGCGGCAGCACCCTCTCTTACGCCCGAATCAAAGAAGCCGAGGAAGGGATCGTTATAAAGCATAGTTTTGCCTATGCATATTCTGCCGTCCGTAT
Source organism: Eubacteriales bacterium (assembly GCA_045647045.1). Lineage (GTDB taxonomy): Bacteria > Bacillota > Clostridia > Oscillospirales > CAG-272 > UBA1740. The sequence goes on along the minus strand of JAZRLU010000197.1, from coordinate 447 downwards.
TACCGCCAACGAAGTTTATAAGGTCAAGATCGTAAAGATCGTCAAAGCTTTCGCCCGTGATAGCGGCAAACTCCGCCTTGATCTTATCCATATCGCACTCACCGTCATAAGCGCGGCGAAGCGCGTAAAGGGCAGGGAGCACAGAGTAGAAGGAGCACTCCTTACCGTTGTCGCCCCACATAGTCATAAATACGTTCTCAACGCCTGCATCCTTTGCGGCAAGCATAGCGGGGATCATCGTATCCATTGTCTTTTTATTGCCGGAGGAAAGACCTGCCCAGGTCCAAGCACCGCCTGCAAACCAAAGCTCGTTTTTAAATCTCTTGTGTGCCGCTATCATTGCATCGTACTGCTCCTTGTCTGTGGAGTAGTAATCCCAGTAAACAAGTCCTACGTCGGTAGGCGTGATAGCTATAACGTCATCGGAGATCTTGGGGTCCTTGGAGC
>JAZRLU010000196.1:0-2401 GCA_045647045.1 Eubacteriales bacterium | reverse complement strand
ACGTCACTGTCCCCCACGTAAACGGTCTTATCGGCAGACGTGCCGAGCGCGGCGCAAATGGAAAGCGCGGCATCGGGTGCGGGCTTAAGCGGCACGCCCTCTTTTGCACCTGCAACGTATGAAAAGGCGTTGCCGAAATAAAGCGAAACAAGCGGCCTTACCATACTGTCGGGCTTATTTGAAAGCACGGCAAGCTTTATTCCGCGCGCCTTCAGCTCCGAGAGCAGCTCTTCTATACCGTCATACACCGAGGTAAGGTAATTGGGATCACTGTCATAAAGCGCAATGAACTCGCGCAGTACCTCTGCAAACATATCGGCGCCGCGCTCACTCTCGGTATCTATACCGCTGTGGCGAAGTGCCCTTTTTACAAGGGTTGATGCACCGTTGCCGACAAAGGTGCGCACCGCATCCTCATCAAGCGGAGCAATGCCGTAACGCTCAAGGGTAAGGTTTAAAAAATAGCGGATGCCGCCAAGGGTGTTAAGCAGCGTTCCGTCAAGATCGAATATGCAAAGCTCGGTCATTTCGTTCCCTCTCTTTCAAGTATATCGATAAGAGCGAGAAAATCGGACGGCAAATCGCACTCAAAGGTCATTTCCTCTCCGCTGCGGGGGTGGATAAGCGAAAGACGCCTTGCATGAAGCGCCTGCCCCGAAAGCAGCCTTGCATGCTCCTTTTCAAATCGGCTTTTACCGCCGCCGTATACCGTATCGCCAAGCAGGGGGTGACCCGTGTGCGACATATGCACTCTTATCTGGTGTGTTCTGCCCGTTTCAAGCAAGAGCTTAAGATAGCTTACAGAGCCATACCTTTGTATAACGCTCCAATGCGTTACGGCAGGCTTGGCGTGCGCGGTGGGCGCGGTAAGCACAGCCATACGCTTTCTGTCCACGGGGTGGCGCCCTATAGGCAGATCGACCGTACCCGTGTCACTTTTAAAGCCACCGTTTACAAGCGCGTGGTACTCGCGTACAACGCCGTGGCGCTCTATTTGCTCCGAGAGCGAGCGGTGGGCAAGATCGCATTTTGCGCAAACGAGCAAGCCCGAGGTATCCTTATCTATTCTGTGCACGATACCTGGGCGCATAACGCCGCCGATACCCGAAAGCGAGCCGCGGCAACGGTAAAGCAGGGCGTTTACAAGCGTGCCGCGCTCATTGCCCGAGGCAGGATGCACTACCATACCCGAGGGCTTGTTTATAACGATAATATCATCGTCCTCATAAACCACGTCAAGCGGAATATTCTCGGGCTCTGCCTCATATTCCTCGGGCTCCTCTATAAGTGCAAGCGAGACCTCGTCCCCTGCCCTTACGGCGGTTTTTTTATCGCATTTTTGCCCGTTTAACTCAACACGCCCCTCATCTATCGCCTTTTGTACAGCAGAACGGGACTCGCCGCTTGCAGCCGCAAGATAGGCATCAAGGCGCTTGCCGCTATCGGCTTCGGTAACGGTATAGATCATCTCTCACCGTCCTCTGTGCTCTCCTCGGCAGCCGAGGCATCCTTCTTTGCCTTTCCCTCTTTGAATATCTCGGCAAGAAGCACGAAGAACAAAACGGCACCGCCAACGCAAACGAAGGAATCCGCACCGTTGAATACGGCGAAATCAATAAACGTAGGCTCTATAAAATCAATTACGTAGCCAAGAAAAATCCTGTCTATCATATTTCCGATACCGCCCGAGAGCACCGCTGCCATAGGAATTCCTATGCGCAATTTATCAACGTGCCCAAGGAAGAGCGCGCCGCCGATGCCGAGTATCATAGCGGTTGATATTATCATAAACACCCAGCGCGCATCGGCAAGCATACCGAATGCCGCACCGCGGTTTTCAACGTAGCGAAGCTGCACAACGCCCGGGATAACGGTTACCGCAGCACTTGATTTAAGGTAAAGCGCCGCAAGCAGCTTTGTAAGCTGATCGAGAATTATACCGATCAGGGTTATTGCACAGTACAGTACGTATTCCTTTATGGATCTTTTTATAAAAAGCTTCATCCTATTTCCCTCAAAAAGAGCCGTAGGGCACAAAAGCCGCGGCTCTTTTTAAAAAATGTTTTTTTATCAGCCCTCGTCCGAAACGTCAACGTCGTGAGGTGTGATTATGTAAGTGTTCTGCGATACGTGGCTTATGTCACCGTCTGTAGTATAGGTTACGCCGTTAAGGAAAAGAAGCATCCTTTGGCAGGTATCGCGATCAAGAAGCTCTGCATTGAATACAACGGTGCAGCCCGCAATAAGCTGATCCGCTATATTGGAAACCTCATCAAAGCTCTCCGGTCTCATTATCTTGAATTTAATGCTGCTGTCCTTCGCGCTCTCCTCTACTCTGAGCACCGAGCCTGCGCCGCCCGCATTAACGCTTGCCGCAGGTGCTTGGGCGGTAAGCTGAGCC
>JAZRLU010000195.1:0-1627 GCA_045647045.1 Eubacteriales bacterium | reverse complement strand
CAATGCACGCACGCGCACCGTTGCAGGGTACGTGCAAAGGCAGCTTGCCGAGCAGCACGGCATTGAGCTTAGCATGCGCAAGGACACTACGGCTGATGCCACCGAGCGCGAAATACTTGTTGGCTCTACCGTGCGCGAGCTTGCCGCACCCTTTGGCTCTTATATGGGCAGCGGTGGCTGGTGCGTACGCGCAGACGGAGAGCGCATTATTGTAGAGGGTGCGACATCTGAGGCGCTGCGCGAGGCGGCTGAATATCTTATATCCTGCCTTAAGAAAAACAATAACGGAGAGATCTTTTTTATGCACACGGATTCTAAAACAGAGCGCAGGACAGACGAGCTTGCCGCGGCAAACGTAACGCTTACGGTTGCCACCTTCAATATACAGAACGGCGGTGGAGTAGGTCACGATATGGCAAGGCTTGCCGAGCTTATAACCCCGCTTGGCATTGATATTATCGGCTTGCAGGAGGTTGACGTTGGCACGAGCCGCGCAGGCGGTAAGGACACCCTTCGCGAGCTTGCCGAGGCGGCAGGATATGAGTATTACGCATTCTCACGCGCGATAGACTACCGCGGCGGACAGTACGGCACAGCCATAATGAGCAAGTACCCCATAAGCAGCTATGAGACGGTAAAGCTTACCACGCCCGAGGGCCTGGAGGCGCGCGTATACGGGCACGCGGTGATAGATGTGGGCGGCGTAAGTATAGATTTTTACAACACCCACCTTTCGTACGAGGATACGGACGTGAGGCTTACGCAGATAGCCGAGCTTAACGCGGCGGTAAGCAGGGCGCGCGGATTTATCGTAACGGGTGACTTTAACACGGACGATAACACACAGCGCGCGGCGATCGGCGGCACGCTTACAAATACGGATAAGTACCCAACCTTCCCCTCCTCCGGCAAGGATATTGACGATATAATCCTGCACGGCGGCTGGGATATACTTGATTCCGATATGGTTGAAGTTCAAGGCAAAAGCGACCACAACCTGCTTTGGGCAAAAATAAAATTCGTTGGATAAAAACAAATACATATAACACGAAAGGAATTTTTTATGAAACGCTTTGGAGTTATGCTTGATATGTCAAGGAACGCGGTTATGAAGCCCGATGAGGTTAAAAAGCTTGCCGCTACCCTTAGATCCTTCGGCTACAATATGATCCAGCTTTACACAGAGGACACCTATGAGGTTGAGGGCGAGCCCTATTTCGGCTATCTGCGCGGCAGATACACGGAGGCAGAGCTTACCGATATTGTAAACTATTGCGAGTCTATCGGCGTTGAGGTAATACCCTGTATTCAGACGCTTGCGCACCTTAACCAGATGTTCAAGTGGATAACCGTATACAACCGCATCAACGATACGGACGATATTTTACTTTGCGACGAGCCCCGAACCTACGAGCTTATTGAAAAAATGTTTATCTCCCTGCGCAGCAGCTTCAAGAGCGAATATATACATATAGGTATGGACGAGGCGCATATGCTCGGTCTTGGAAAATTCCTTGACAAGCACGGTTATCAGAACCGCTTCGAGATCCTTTGCCGCCACCTTTCAAAGGTAACCGAGCTTGCCGAAAAATACGGCTTTAAGCCCCTTATGTGGTCGGATATGTTC
>JAZRLU010000194.1:0-3572 GCA_045647045.1 Eubacteriales bacterium | reverse complement strand
CATTTTGATTATAAAATAGCGCTTGCCGCAGTACGTGCAGGTGCTGATAAAATAAGAATAAATCCCGGAAACATAGGCTCGCGCGATAAAATAGAGCAGGTCGTTTCGGCATGCCGCGATGCGGGTGTACCCATCAGGATAGGCGTAAATTCAGGCTCTCTTGAGCGCGAGATACTTATGCGCCACGGCTCTCCCACCGCCGAGGCTCTTGCAGAAAGTGCGCTTTACCACGCATCCCTTCTTGAGGAGCTTGGATTTTACGATATAGTTCTTTCGGTAAAGGCATCGGGAGTGCGAGAGATGATCGAGGCAAATAGGATACTTGCGGCAAAAACGCCCTATCCCTTGCATCTCGGTGTAACCGAGGCAGGCGCACGTGCAGCCGCTATAGTAAAAAGCTCTGTCGGCATCGGCACGCTTCTTGAGGGCGGTATAGGTGATACTATCCGCGTATCGCTTACCGATGACGTTTGCGAGGAGGTCAAGATCGCAAGGCACATCCTTCGCTCGCTCGGTATCGAGGAGCGGTGCGGTATGAATATCGTATCCTGCCCAACGTGCGGAAGAACGCGCATCGACCTTATAAGCCTTGTGCGTGAGTTTGAGGAGCGCGCGGAGCGTGAGGGACTTATGGAAAAGGATATAAAGGTGGCGCTTATGGGCTGCGCGGTAAACGGCCCCGGCGAGGCACGCGAGGCTGATATAGGTATCGCAGGCGGAGTAGGCGAGGCACTTTTGTTTAAAAAGGGAGTTACCGTTCGCAAAATACGCGAAAGCGATATAATAAGCGAGCTTATAGATGAAATAAAGAGGATGTAATGGCTGATAAGAAATTTTTTGAAGTATTTTTGAAATATTCTCCAACCAAGGACAAGCGCGCGCTTCTTGAAGGTGCAACCGAATGCAAGGTGCGTTTTGACAAGAACGAACGCAGGGTAGAGGTAGATCTTTTCTTCCCCGAGCACGTAGAGGCGGAGCTTATTTATGAAATAGAGGACGATTGCAGGGAGCTTTACGAGCTTGTGTCCTTTAAAATACTTCCGCACTTTCCTGCGGATATATTCAAAATAGAATATTTTTCCGAAATAGCCACAGAGGCGGCACTTTGCGGTGCCGTTACAAACGGATTTTTCTCGGGCGCGGAGTATATGGATGACGGTAGCACCATTACCGTAGGTATTCCTTACTATGCAAATGCCGTAAGCTTTATTAAAGACGGTGGTACAGAGCAAACGCTGGAGCGTATACTCTATTCAAGATACCACGGTCTTGTTCGCAAGATCAATATTGCAGAGGGCAGCGGAGCTGCAGAGCGCGCCGCGCTTATAGAGTCTCGCCGCCGCGATATCATAGAGCGTGCGGAGAGGGAAAACCGCGATCGCGCGTATGAGGAGCGCCGTGCCGCAATGGATGCAAGGGCAGAGGCACAGCGTGCCGAGGATCCGAGGTATGACTTTGAGCGCCGCGCAGGTATTTCGGGCGTTACGGGTAACAACGAGGATATTTCGGAAACCGAGTTTGTGCGCGGAGCAACCTACTACGTAACGGGTGGGGCAGAGCCCTTCTTTGGCGAGCCGTTTGATATAGTAGAGCCTACGCCCCTGTCCGAGGTTGAATCGGTGCGCTCGCAGGGTATATTCCTCGGCACACTTTTCTCGGTTGAAACCAAGGAAAACCGCGCAGGTGACCGCGTTACCGTAACGCTCGGTATTTCAGACGGATCTTCGGGCATCTACGTAAAAAAGAGCCTTCCGCCCGATGAGGCAGGCTTTGCAAAGGGGCTTAAGCCGGGTGCTCATCTTGCCGTATTGGCACGCCCGATGAGGGATAAATACGATAACGAGCTCTTCTTATCGCTTAAGGCGGCAATGAAGATAAAAATAAAAAAGCGCGCAGACAATGCGGAAAATAAGCGTGTGGAGCTTCATCTTCATACCAATATGTCGCAAATGGATGCGCTTATAAATCCCAAGGATCTTATCGATACCGCTATCCGCTGGGGGCATAAGGCTATAGCCGTTACCGATCACGGTAACGTTCAGGGTTTCCCCGAGGTTATGCTTGCGCTTGATAAGGCGGATAAGGAGGCAGGCGGAGAGGCTGATCTTAAGGTGCTTTACGGTATGGAGGCATACTTTGTAAACGATACCGCAAGGTGCATATTCGGCTCTCACTATCCCGCCTTTGACGATGAGATGGTCGTTTTCGACCTTGAAACCACGGGTCTTTCCAACCGTACCTGCAAAATAATCGAAATAGGTGCGGTAAAGATAAAGGGCGGCGAGATCATAGATAGGCTTGATACCTTTGTTGATCCCGAGGAGCCTATAAGCGAGCTTATAACCAACCTTACCTCTATAACGGATGATATGGTAAAGGGTGCCCCCAAGGAGGCACAGGCGCTTCGCACCTTCCTTGATTTTGCGGGTGATGCTATGCTTATCGCGCATAACGCAAGCTTTGACGTTGGCTTTATCCGCGTTGCGGCAGAAAGATGCGGCTATCCGTTCAACAACCCGTATCTCGATACCGTCGGTCTTTCAAAATATCTTAACAGCGAGCTTAAAAACCATAAGCTTGATACTATAGCAAACCACTACGGCCTCGGTGATTTCCACCACCATAGGGCAGATGACGATGCCGAGGTGCTTGCAAGAATATTCTTCGTAATGCAAAGCAGGCTGCGCGAGGAGGGTATCACCACCTTTGATTATCTTATGACGGTGATGAGCGAAAAATCCGATCCCCTTAAGCTTCCTATGTACCATATGATCATTCTTGCAAAGAACAGTGTGGGTCTTAAAAATCTCTATAAGCTCGTATCGTTCAGCTACCTTAATTATTACAAGAAAAAGCCGAGAATACCGAAATCCGTGCTTGATCAGTACAGAGACGGACTTATTATCGGCTCAGCGTGTGAGGCAGGCGAGCTTTACACCGCGATACTTGACGGTAGAAGCGAGCAGGAAATAGAGGATATCGCGTCCTACTACGATTATCTTGAAATACAGCCCGTATGCAACAACCGCTTCCTTATCGCAAAGGGTAAGATCGCGGATGATGACGGCATACGTGAAATAAACAGAAAAATTTACGCGCTTGGTAAAAAGCTCGGTAAGCCCGTTTGTGCAACGTGTGATGCGCATTTCCTTAACAAAGAGGACGAGGTTTACAGAAGGATCATTCTTGCGGGTATGAAGATGGCGGATGCCGATAACGAGCTTCCCATATATCTTCGCACCACAGATGAGATGCTTGCCGAGTTTGATTATCTCGGTGATGAGGCTTGCCGCGAGGTAGTTATAGACAACCCCTCGCGCATTGCGGATATGTGTGATCGTATACGCCCGATCCCCAAGGGCAGATACGAGCCCGATATTCCCGGTGCGGCAGATGAGCTTACAGAGTCTTGCTGGAAAAGGGCAAGAGACTGGTATGGCGATCCGCTCCCCGAAATAGTAGAAAAAAGGCTTGACAAGGAGCTTGGCTCTATCATTAAAAACGGCTTTGCCGTGCTTTATATGATTGCCGTAAAGCTTGTTGCGTACTCCGAAAGCCTCGGCTATCAGGTA
>JAZRLU010000193.1:0-2287 GCA_045647045.1 Eubacteriales bacterium | reverse complement strand
TGTAGATACCACAGAGGAGGCAATAGAGCACATATCCCTGCATTCCACCCACCACAGCGAGTGTATAATCACCTCGTCGGACGTCGAGGCGGCAAAATTCACCTCAGCGGTAGACTCCGCGGCGGTATACGTTAACGCCTCTACAAGATTTACAGACGGCGGCGAGTTCGGTCTTGGCTGTGAGATGGGTATTTCAACGCAAAAGCTGCACGCGCGCGGTCCGATCGGTATACGCGAGCTTACCTCTTATAAATATATTATTGTCGGTAACGGACAGATAAGATAAGGGAGATCGGATATGAAAATAGGATTTATCGGATGCGGAAATATGGGCTCGGCACTCGCCCTTGCGATATCGCGCGGTGATAACGTTGCCCTTTCGGTTTTTGATACGGATGCAAATAAAACGGCAAATCTTGCAAAGCTCACGGGTGCTGCCGTTACGAGCGCGGAGGGGATAGCCGCAAGCGCGGATTTCGTATTTCTTGCGGTCAAGCCTAATATGATAGCAAGCGTGCTTATGCCGCTCTCGGAGAGCCTTAAGGCTAATACGGGTGTTACCGTGGTATCAATGGCGGCAGGCGTAAAGCTTGACACGCTCCGCGGTCTTTTACCGAGTGACACGGGCGTTATACGTATTATGCCAAACACGTCTGTGGCTATAGGCTCGGGTATGACGGCGTATGCCGCGGCCGACGGCGTAAGTGCCGATACCGAGGCAAAATTTCTTGATATAATGAAGCCCACCGGCACGGTGGATAAGCTTGAAGAGCGCCTTATAGATGCAGAGTCTGCTATCGCAGGCTCGGGCCCCGCATTCGTTTATATGTTCATCGATGCACTTGCAGACGGCGGCGTGCGCTCGGGGCTTCCGCGCGATAAAGCGCTGCTCTACGCCGCAAAAACCCTTGAGGGCGCGGCAAAAACGCTTATGGCAACCGGCAAGCACCCTGCCACCCTTAAGGACGAGGTATGCTCGCCCGGCGGCTCTACCATAGAGGGCGTGTTAACTCTTGAAGCCGGCGGCTTCCGCTCCACCGTCTCCGACGCGGTTATAGCAACCTGCGAGAAGGCGAAGAAGCTCGGGTAAGGTTGCTCCCTGCGGTCGCAATGATGTATCGCCGGTGGCGAAATGATGTATTTGCGGTGCAAATATGATGTTGCTTCGCAATGATGTATCGCCGATGGCGAAATGATGTATTTGCTGCGCAAATATGATGTTGCTTCGCTCCGCTTCGCAATGTATTTTTTATGTGCGGGCGGCACACATCATTAGCGTAGCGTCATCATTAGGCGTTAGCCGTCATCATTGGGCGCAGCCCAACATCATTTGCCCCAGGCAAACATATTATATGCAGAATAAGGAAGGAGTTAAGCTATGAGAAAATACCGTAAGATGTTTTTTATTGTTGCAATACTTTTTTCTCTTTTGCTTTCCTCGTGTAACGTCGACGGTACGGTAGATTTGGGTGGAAGCGATGCTGACGTTACGGACAGCAGTACCGGTAATAACAGTGGTAGCACAGACGGTGACGCCGTGGGAAAATACAAAGTAATCGGTGACACGAATGAAATTCCGCTTTTGCCCACCGAGAATTGTTATGACTACTACGTGTACGGCAATTTTGTTTATAAGCTTTTTTATTCCTCTGACGATGCATATAGCTTTGTACAAAGGCTTAATGAAAACGGTGTTGAGCTTGAAAGTCAGGCGATAGGCTTTGATTCCCCGCGTGAGGATCTGACACCTATATGGATATTCCGAGGCCGTCTACGGCTTACCGATGCCGGTGAGATTTACGACAACCTTGATGCAGAAAATGGATCGAATACCGCCGAGAGGGAAGCGTATGAGTGGACTTATTCCAGCTCATCATGTAAGCTTTACTATGCGGTACTTTACAGTGATGAGGCGATGCACTCCTCAGGCTTAGCGATCAGCTTGTACGAAAAAATGAATTACGAGGAACAGTTGAAGCCGGTGTTCTTTGAGCTGTTTTCCAATACATATGAAATGATAGATTCGGCGCCGGATACGCCATTTCTTTCTCATTTAACGATCCTTCCCGAAGAGTTCAACAGAGAACTGCTCGGCTATGTCGAAGAGGAAACAGGACGTAGATGCCGTTATTCGCTGACGTATGACGGTAAGATATTTGCCGAAATAAAATCGTGCGAGCCGCTTTCCCCGGAATTTCTTGGCGAGCTTTTGGATAATATTATCTTGATAAGTTGAAAATTTGTTACGTGTTGTTTTTTAGTGTAGCTCGCCACATTTTATGGCAAA
>JAZRLU010000192.1:0-3991 GCA_045647045.1 Eubacteriales bacterium | reverse complement strand
CACCACTAAAGCTTTCATCTGCTCGAAATGACGGCAGAGAGGTGATTTGAATTTTGCACTCCAAAGCTTTTTATCTATTCATAACTATGCAAAGATGAATTCTCGTCGGCTTGCGCCTCCTCCATGAATTGGCTACGCCATGAATTGAAACTTCGATTCATGAATTCTCGCAGTTTGCTTTGCAAACCTCTCCATTAGATGAATTGCAACCCACAATGCGCCGCAGCGCAATTCATGCCGAAGGCAATTCATGAACCTTTGGTTCAATTCATGCAACTGTTAAGTTGCAATTCATTGCGCGGCTTCGTCGCGCTTAGTTGCAACCCACAATGCGCGCACGCAATTCATGCCGAAGGCAATTCATGAGCACTTGTGCTCAATTCGTGCACCCGTCAGGTTGCAATTCATTGCGCGGTGCGCTGCTCCGCGCATGCCTACAGCAGTGGCGCTATTATGCGCATGATGCTGCGCAGTATTCTGCCGCGTAGGGTTAGGGCGGCGGAGGTTGCTTCGGTGCATTTTTCAAGCGTAGCAAAGAAATCGTCTGTGATCTGCCTTGCCGTTTTTTCGGAATAGATCAAAAGGGCATCCTCAAAGTGGTGCGCAAGGCTGCGGTAATCAAGGTTGATGCTGCCAACCAGGGCAGATGTGCCGTCTGCTATTGCCACCTTGCCGTGCATAAAGCCGGGCGTGTACTCAAAAATGCGCACGCCTGCGGTGCAAAGCGTTTCGTAGGAGCTTTTGGTCATAACGCTTATTATGCGCTTATCGGGCACGCCTGGTGTGATGATGCGCACGTCAACACCGCGAGATGCGGCGCACCTCAGCGCCTCGGTAAGCCCGTAATCGATTATCAGGTAGGGTGTGGTGATATAAAGCGAGCGCGCCGCACCGTTTATCATATTCATGAGCACCGCGCGCCCCTGCAAATCGGTGTGAAGCGGAGCAGGACCGGAGCTTATCGGCATAACGAAGCCGTCCTCGCTTTTTGTATCGATTTTTTGGCTATCCCCACCCCCGTGCGGGATAAAAGGGGCATCATAGCTGCTTACACTGTGCGTTATAAGGTCATATGAGGTCAAAAACATACGTACAAATCCGCGTGCTGCCGCGCCGCGCACCATAACGCCGCCGTCCTTCCAATGCCCAAACGGATGCGAGGCGTTTATATACTCGTCCGCTACGTTGATGCCGCCCGTAAAGGCTATCCTGCCGTCTATGGCAAGTATCTTTCTGTGGTCACGGTTGTTGTGCGAGCGCAAAAGCATCGGCCCTATCGGGAAAAATGCGCGGCAATCTATACCAGCCTCGCAAAGCTCCTTGCAAAAGCCGTGCGGCAAGCGCCCAATGCAGCCAACGTCATCGTAGATAATGCGCACGTCAACGCCCTCTTGTGCCTTTTTCTTTAAAAGCGCGTATATCCTTTGCCACATCACGCCGTCCTCTATAATAAAGTATTCAAGATACACGTAATGCCGTGCAAGCTCTATCTCGCGGCACATATCCTCCCACATTTCCTCACCCGATCGGTAGTATTTTACCCCCTCGTTGGGATAAAGGCAGGCGGTACTGTCACACCCCATAGCGGCGTAAGCCCTGCCTGCGGCATAGAGGTCCGCCTCCGCCAAGGCGGAAAGGCATTTGTCGGAAATATCCTTGTCAGCCGCAAGTGACTTGCTTGCGTGCGCCGCCTCTCCTATCCTTTTTGCAATGCGCGCCTCGCCGCTCGTCAGCCTCTTGCTTGAAAATATAAGATAAAGCGCAGAACCGAACACGGGTGCCACCGCGGCAAGCGCTATCCACGTAAGCTTGAACTCAGGATTGGTGTCTCTGTTGATAAGACTTATGAATATGAGCACCGCAAAAATTCTTGCAATTATCGAAAACGCGGCAAAAAATGCAAGCGCATACTCAAAAAGCACAAGCATTACAAAAAGCTCAAAAACAATAAAGATCGCACACAAAAAATAGCGCGAAAATAAAAATCTCAATATTCTTTTCATATCTGCCTCCCGTATATGCGGTACTATAGCACGAAAAGCGTTTCGTTGCAACCCATCCTCCGCGATGTTTACAATGCCTCTTTTGTGTGTTAATTTATTTTTACATTTTGTTCCGTTTTTATTCTTAAGTAGGGTGGCGTGTATGCTTTTTAGGGGAAAAAGAGGGCAAAATGAGCTGTTGCGCACCTTTGCGGGACGCTCTGTGGCTTGGTTGAAAGCGAAATCGGCGCGGGATCAAAAAGCCGTGCAGAGAAAACGTCAAAGAATAGCCTATGGCAGAGGGCAAGAAATCGCACGTGCTACACGGAGAGCCGCGCATGGGGGCACGGCAAAGTGCCGCACGGGGCAGAGGACAAGAAGCCGCAAACGGTACACAAAAAGCCGTGCAAAAGCACGGCAAAAAAAGAGGAACTGTGCAGGTACACAATTCCTCTTTGCTTTTATTTATCATAAAATGCGGTAGCCGAATTATTCGGTTCTAAGTGCTACCACGGGGTCCTTCTTAGCCGCGCCGGATGCGGGGATAAGACCGGAGATAAGGGTAAGAAGTATGCTTACGCAAACAAGGAGCACCGCCTGAGATACGGGGAGCGCCGCGATGCTTGCATAGCCGATAAGGGGACGGAGTATTGCGTTAACGACGATCGAGATAAGGTAGGTTGCGCCAACGCCGATAAGACCTGCAAGCAGACCGATAATGAAGGTCTCTGCATTGAACAGGTGGCTTACGTCCTTCTTTCTGCCGCCGAGTGCGCGGATAACGCCGATCTCCTTGATACGCTCTACCACGGATACGTAGGTGATGATACCGATCATTACCGTAGAAACCACAAGGGAGATAGAGGTAAACGCGATAAGTGCGTAGGAAACAACGTCGATCATTGTGTTAAGCATACCGATTATGATCTCAAGCGCATCCGTATAGGTTACGTTGCCGCGATCCGCATCGGAAAGCTCCTTTTCGTCTACCGTGAGGCTTTCCTCACCGTTCCATTTGTCAAGATATGAGGTAACAAGATCCTTGGAGTCAAAGCTGAGCGGGTAGATCTTAACCTCGTTTGCTATGTCAACACCGCCAAGCATTCTTGCATCAACGGTCTTCATCGAAGCAAGCATAGAGGCGTTTGCGCCGCCCATACCGCCCGAGCCCATGCCGCCGCCGGAGCCGCCCATGGAGCCCATAGAGCCGATAATGTCACTTGTGCTGAGGGATGAGCCGATGAAGGCGGTATCCGTGTGCATTATTCTTTTGCCGTTTTCATCATACTCGGGAATGATGGGGTTGAAATCGTAGGAGTAGAAGATACCCATATTAGTTCCGCCGTAGGACATCGAGGTGATAGGGCCGTGCTCGTTTACGTACTCAACTATCTCGCTGTTGCGGTTAGCCTCAAGCACGTAGTTGGTAAGCGCCTCGGTATAATATATACCGGAGGAAAGGCAGCCGTAGCTTGTGGTATCGTTTGCAATAAGCACGCCCGTAACGCGAAGCTCAACGCCCTCGCCGTTTATTGCAGAGGCATCGTTGTTGTACTTGAAGGGGGTGTTATTCATAACGGTATCCTTGCCGGGGATCTTTATTTCCGTATCGCTGTTGTACACGTAAATATCGTTGTTGGGATACCAAGTAAACGTGTGATCGCTTGAAATAAGCTCATCGTAATCGAAATAATCAATGTCAAGCTCGGGGTTGTGAAGTCCCTTAAGCTCCTCCTCATCCTCGTGAGCAACCTTGTAGATAAGGTTGTAGAACTCCGCCTCGGTGTAGTAGCCGAGCCTTGCAAGGAGAATATCGGAAAGCTCCTGATTTGAGTTAAGCACGATCATTATCTCGTTGTACTCGTCTGCGATCTCTCCGTAAACGTCGTACTGATTAGCTATATAGTCGGGATTGTTGGGTGCTTGCTGGAAGGAGGGGGCTATCTGGGTGATGTAGCCTGCGTAGGATTCGTACGCGGTCTCCTTAAGAACCGACGTGTAGATGTTCG
>JAZRLU010000191.1:0-12738 GCA_045647045.1 Eubacteriales bacterium | reverse complement strand
TCACCGTGTTGCCACGGGAATCAGCATCCGCAACTGTTAGCGCATCCGTACGCACACTGATAAGGGACGAGGTATGCGGGAATTGGGTTTGGGTGCAAAGTATTGATAAGAGTCTGCGTTTGTGCCGCCTGAGAGAGCTGTGCAGTAAGCTGCGCGTTCTGCGCCTGAAGAGAGCATATCTTCTCGTTGGTGAGGAAGCCGAGGATGGCGTTTGTACCTTCACGCTGTGAGTCGATAATATCTCTTGCTGTGCTGTTGATGGTGTTCTGCAATGCGCAGTTACCCTGAGCCATATTGTAGTTTACGCTATCAATAGCGCGTTGGGTCTGGCAGCAGCACTCCTGCATACGATAGCCAAGGTCAGCTATAGCAGAGCGGGTCTCATATCCGCCTGTGGTGATGGCATTGGTTACGTTTGCAAAACCGTTGAGCATACCAGTGTTCATAGCGTAGAAGCCGTCGCAAAGACCGCTATTTACGCCATCAAGCTTGCGCTCGAGCGTGGCGAAATCTGTGGCAAGAACATACCCTCCACCGCCGCCACCGCCGCCGTAACCGCCAAAGCCGTTACCCCAGCCGAGCAGAGCAAAGATTACTATGATCCAAAGCCAACTGTCGCCAAACATACCGTTGTTGTTATTGGTGCTACCCTGTCCTACAGCGTAGCCTTCAGCAAATCCATTGTCCATAAAAAATTCTCCTTTTATTTTAATATCTTTATATTTATAAAAATGCCGTGCGCGCTTCGGCAGTTTTATCGTTTGTTAAGACCGTTCATAAGGGTCTGTATTTGTGCAGGGTCTATTCCGCGCTGGCGCATAAGATTCATTGCAAAGGTTTTCGGGTCGTTGCCGATCTGCTGAGCTATCTGCGGATTCTGCCGCAACATATCTTGTGCTATTTGTTGTGGATTGCCGCTTTTCATTATGTTGCTTACTGCGTTTAATAGTCCGTTCTGCGAGGTTTGTGTAAACATACTATTCACTTGTATTTACCTCCTTGTGTGAAAGCTCGTTGACTTTTTGCACAAGCTCGTCAAATTCCTTTTTGGTGACGTATTCTGCGCTTACCATCGGCGCCGCGCTCTCTGCCTTATACTGCGAGAATTGATATGTCTGATAGCTTTTTCTACCCTGCATATCGGTCTTTATTTCAAACAGCAAATTTTGATCCTGATGCAGATAAACTACCTCGCTGTTAGGCTCTGCATTGCGGTTTAAGGCATCTTCTAGGCTCGTTACGAAGATTTTGTTTGTACGTATAGGGGATTGGGTAGGCTGTGCGCCAAAATAGTTCTGAGGGGTTTGTGTAGGCATCTGCGGCGCATAGTAATTGGTATAAGGTGGTACAAGATTGGTATAAGCATTATTAAACATAAAAAGCCTCCGTTCTTTCTTTGGTAACATAATACCAAGAGCGGAGGCTTCAAACATTCCTATTAAGTTATCTAAAAGTGCCACAAAAGAAACCAAAAAAAGACCGCGCCAACGGTCTTTTTCTGGAGAAAGGTCATAAATAACAATATGTCAGCGCATACAGGAGGGGATGCGCTACGAATCTGTGTAACGGAATATCTGTGTAAGAGCCTTATTGAGCTCTCGGTTATATTTGCGGGACGATATTCCTAAGTCCAAGCAAATGCTTACCACCGTCCACTCTTGCGGATCGTGGTACTTGCGTTTTACGATTTCGTACTGAAGCTCGGTTATGCCGCTATTTGCGCGGTAGTCCTCCAGTTCCGATTTAGTGAGGCGATTTGTATTATTGATGCGGAGCATATATTATTCCTCTGCGCTTCCTTGATAGCTGAATTTGCTTTGCCATACCACGCCTCGCATTGTTATAACAACAATGATATCGTAATTATACCCACGGCTGTGAGTATGACCGCAAGTATGGCAATTGCGATCTTATGAAATTTTAAGGATCTTCGCAAGTAGCGTATGGTGTCTTTGTACATATCGGGAGTCATCAACGGCACTCCTTTTTTCTTCATCGTACCTAGTATATCATAAGCTTTTTGCCAATGCTCCCCTATGTCACCATAAATTTGAAATATTTTTTATTGCTTGCATATCTTCAAGCAATTCGGTGTACTTAACGGCGAGCTCGTCATACATTTTCTTGTAATCAGGCTCTGCTCCCCACTTAAGACCAAGAGCTTCGACCTCTGCCTTGCCTACAATGCCGTTTTCGGCCTTGTTAAGCGTTTTCTGCAAAGCGCATACAGCCTTGTGCGTTTCTCCGCCGAAATCACTGTCTGCACCGTATTTGGGCAAGCCGTATCCGTTCTGTATAAGCGCGTTCTGCACGGCTCTTACATCGTCACCCTTATCGCCCTTTCGGAGCTCTCGCATAATAGGGGAGGGAGCTTCTATCTCGGCTTTAAACATCTTGGGTCTGCCGTAGTGATTCCAACTGCGCTTGGCAAGCTCGGTCTTTACTACACCGTAGTCTCTGCCTCTTGCCTCAATGACGTTGAGCTTGTCATCCACAACGTAGCCGATGTGAGTGGCTCTGCCGTCCTCCATAACGAATACCCAGTCGCCACGCTTAAGGTCAATCTTGTCGATAACCTCGCATTGTCCGCGCATACCGTTGGCGTTAAGATCGGAGGGTAGGTATTTCTCCTTGATAAGATAGTACATACCCAAGCCGGAGCAATCGAATGCGCCGATGTTCTTCGGGTCGTAACCATCTGCTATGCGCTTATCAAGGGTCTTTTTGATGCGATTAACATTGCTTTGCGAGTTATGCTCTCTGTACAAAAGCCACTCGTCCGTAAACGGATAACGCTGTCCTTGTGCGCCGAGGACGTATATAGAGCCGTTCTTTATCTCTTGCTCAAGATAGTTAATAAAATCATTCAGAGATCTCATCGTCTTCTAACACCTCGGTGCTCTTAGTAGCTTGCTTGTATACCTGATTTACGCCCGTTGCAGAAAAACCGCTTACAATACCTATAGCGGCGGCAGTAAGCCAATTCTCTGCGCCGATAAATTCGGGCAGAGTAAAGTAGCATACAATGCCGAGTATAAGACCGAGCACGCCGCATATAGCGGGGAGCGCACGGTTAATGGTTTCGCCGGGTATCAGCTTTAAAAAGTAAGCCGCAAGATATACCACCACCACAATGGCGGGTATAGCAATAAAGTCTGTCATAGCTTTCATCTCCTTTTAAAATTAAATTATTTAACTACACGCCAAGTCATTACCTCTTTGTGTACTTGATCAATAAAAGAATTACCGCCCATCGCTTTGTAAGCGCGGAACATATACAGAAAGTTCTCCAGCTCATATTGACGTAAGGATTCGTTTTCGAGATTCTTGTAGTAAACGTCAAGCATTTTGGATCGCAATAAGCATTTCCAAGCTTCGCGCTCTGCCTGTACCTCCGTTGCTCTTTTTTTCAACGGCTTAATAAACAGTAACGCCGCCGCCGTCAATGTAGTAATACCCGCGGCGATTTCCACAAGTAATATAAACCAATCCATCGTAATTCTCCTTGATAATAACAC
Organism: Eubacteriales bacterium; assembly: GCA_045647045.1. Classification (GTDB taxonomy): domain Bacteria; phylum Bacillota; class Clostridia; order Oscillospirales; family CAG-272; genus UBA1740. The sequence goes on along the minus strand of JAZRLU010000191.1, from coordinate 9,220 downwards.
GGGGTATAAGCGTTTGCTCCCCTATGCAATAATATTTTTAAAAAAATTTATCCGCAAATATCTGGATAATCTTCTGCAGTTCTTTTTTGGGTATTATAACAAGAGGCGGGGAGTATTTCTCCCCACCTCTGTTATGCATTTTTATGCTCTGTCTTCCTTGGCTTTTTTGCGCCAATCTGCAAGGGTATCAGCATCATAATTTATGCCGTACTGCCTTAACGCGACAAGCCTTTTGGCAATGGCGTTGTATGCCTCCGTGTTGCCTTGGAGGAAATAGTCTTGGTACTGAGGCTTCAGCTCTTGAGTGATATACCGCTTAAGTTTGGCGGCATTGTCCTTGTACTCTTGCGAGCCTTTTTTGTATTTACTCTGTTCCTCGGCTATTACCTCAAGCTCCTTGCCGTTGGCTATAGCATCCACAAGCAAGCCTTTATCAATCTTTACGTCCTCTTCTTCGTACTCTTCTACGGAAGGCTCAGAAGCTTCGCCTTTCTTGAGCTTTTCCTCATAAGAATTGATGGCGCTCCTAACGTCATTAGGATGGAAGCCTTTGCTTGTAAGCGCTTTGACTGCCGCATCGTATTCCGCAAAATTGCTTGCTTTGCTTGCCTCATACGCCGCCTTTATCTCTGCAGAGTCAACAAGCCTTTCGCGCATCTGTGAGCGAATGTAGGATTCGGCGTTTTTGAAGTCTGTCTTGCCCGCTTTCTTCTTCTTGTTGAATTCCTCAACGATATCGGCGTAATACTGCTTGTAGGCGTTGGTATCGCCGTTCCTCATAGCTTTGTAGAGTTTGTCGGCGGTGTTGCCGCTTTCGGGGGCGATATCCAATATGGTCGCTTCCGCAACACCGTCCTGCGCCGCATCCTTAATGCCCTCCCAATCGGTACTCCAGCCGTTAGCAATATCGGTGTATACGTTGATTAACGCACCCACATCGCGGATAATGTTTTCTGCGGGTATTCCAAAGGCATAGCCTATTGCGGAGGCGATTTTCTCAAGCTTCTGCTCAAGCGGCTTATCTTCATCTGCCGCAGTAAGCACGGCATCAAACATTGTGGCCAGCAGATCCAACTGCGAATTGGTCAGATCGTAGCCTTCAAGGAGAGTTTGCACCTCTCTTGCAACGGGCAACAAGCCGAGAGGACTCGCATCGCTTATAAAGTTATTAACAAGCTGATGCGCATACCATTCAAGATAACTCTTATCGTCCTCGTCATCGGGTTTATCCTTACGCGCGGCGGTTACAAGGCTCTTGAGCAATGCGTTAACAAAGGATGCCTCCAAGAATGCAAATATAGTTCTTGCGAGGAATTTTCCCGCGGTCTTTTTCCCTTCGCCCTTTGATATAGCCAAAGCCATTTCTGTATTTGCTTTAAGAAGCATATTGTACGCCACGGTAGGCTCTGCGCCGAATGATGTCAATGCTTTTATCGTTGTACTCTTGGAGCGCATATACTCACTCTTGCTTAATACCGAGTCATATACTTGTGTGCGGTTGATTACATAATCAAAACGCTCTCCCGCTTTTTTGAGGAATTCCTCGCTGTTAACATCCATAGAGGGGTTTTTGGCTTTGGTTTCATTTTTGACGGCGTTCCATATGCGCACCCAAGTTATTCTATCCATCACCTTGGGAAGTGTGCCTAATACTCGATCTCGCCACGTAGCATCCTTTAAGTTAAACATTTGCAATACCTTTTGCCAGCCCTCGGGGGTAACAAAGAGCATATCGTCTATTGCATTATTGCTTACCGCAGGGTCAAACGAGCCGTGCTCTTTAACGAATGCGGCGCCGGAATACTTGAGCATTTCCTCAAGGTTTTCGTGGTAGTGCGTCCATCCCGTCTTAAAGCCATAACCAAAGTGTTTTCTGTCAATGTAAGCGTGTGCTCTGTGCATTGCAGACGGCTGCTGAATCGCTACCGACAAGCTTGCAAGGACGGCATTCTTACGGAATCGTCCTATAAGTCGGTCAATAAAGTTCTCATTGCTACCCTTAATGCTGTTTGCATTGGCATCCTTGAGCATTTGGTTTATGTAGCTAGTCATATTCGTGCCGTATACCGCCTCAAGCGTTGATTTTACGCCCTTGCCGTTCTTGGCTATACGGTTGCCCTCTGCATCCAAGTCATAGGATAGGTAGTTAAGCCAACGGTTAAAGTTATCTAGCGGTACTGCAAGGGTATCGTAACGCTCCATCTGTTGCAGATGCTGTGCCACAACGGTGGAGAAATCGTCTACCACAATGGGGTTGTTTGCGTTCTCGGTAAGGGATTTGGTCATACCCGCATTCTTAATAAGTCTTTCCGCTTGCCCGGTGAAATTAGTCTGTAAGAAGTTCTTGTCGGATACAATCGGGAAATAGTATTCCTCGGTAAATATGTCTATTCCGTACAGCTTCTGCGAAACGGCGTTGCCGCGAGCCGCAATAACGGTGGACATATACTTTACCATATCGTCTACATATGCCTTCTGCTCCGTGGTTAGCATCTTCTTTATTTTTGCTATATCCGCATCGGTAAGCGGTGTGCCAACGGTCTTGTTAAGCGCGGGCCTTTTCTTGGGGATAAGACCGAGATATTTTTCCACTTTGCCGTTTTCGTCAACAATGTTTTCCTTAACGATATCGGGGATGATTATGCCGCCTATGCCCAAGTGATTTATGCGCTTGCCGCCTATGCCTTTGTGGGTTTCCTCACGCCTTGCTAATGCGTAGATGGACATCGCTTGCTCTTGTGTCATTGCAATGGTTTCGCCCGACTCAAGCTTGATGTTAAGCGTTTTATCTTTCCACGAATTGTAGCCGTGCTGTTTCATCTTGCCTTGCAAGAATTCGGTGTCGGCAACTTGCTCTCTTATCATTTCGTAGGATGCGTTTTCAAGTGGCTTCCACAGATACTCCATAACCGTGTTACCGAGTCGCTCCATTACGTATACGGGCAAGGTGTTCTTGTAGTTAAAGAATGCTTGCAGACTCGTGTTTGTCATTGTATTGCGGCTGAATCCCGAATTCTCGGCATCCACCATTGAAGACTCGGATATATCACGCATTTGTGCAACACGGTTGCCGGCAAACACCTTATCCGCATCCACTATCATCTTGTGTATGCCCGATATCACGTTATCCAATGCGGCAAGCGTTTCTGCATCAAGATCAACAAGCCTTCTGTTTTCCAGTATGGGAGTAATAAGCTCTATGGATTCTGCGACAATCGGCGCATACTTTGCCATATATTCCGACAGTTCAGGATGTTCTTTAAGTCTTCTGTTATCCTCGCCGGGATCAAATTTTTCGTAGATGGCTTTAAGCCGATCCAACTGCGCGCGCTTAAATACGCTGGTGTTATTCGTGCAAGCCGTCAACAGCTTTGCAACAACGGGCTGAAACTCGCTGATGATATGCTTCTCGCCGCTATTAGAACGAAGCTTTTGGTCAAGGCTACGGATCTTTTGCTTAATGCTGTTGCGGTGCTTTGCTCTCGTTGTGCTGGACCGGGCAAATTGTTCCTTCAGCCTTGCCTCCTTGCGAGCTACGATATCCTTAAGCGGTTTAGTGGCTTCAAGGTTGATAAGCTTTGAATCGTAGTAGTTTATTTTGTTTTCTACGCCTCGGATGTTTTTCTCAAGCTCGGTGTACCGCTTGAATTCCTTCGCCTTGTCTATCTGCGCAAGTTTGTCCTTCATCTCGCCGAGCAATTCTTCCTGCTCATTAAGAGTCTTAACCGTCTTCTGATATTTCTCAAGGCTTCTGCGCTCGGCATCGGTCTGCGCCACGGTAAGTAATGCTGTTGACAGCTCTCTGCGGGCATTAAATTCGGTCTCATCGTAGCGGAGGGAGTAACGGATATCGGGGTTGGTGGGGTCGAATGTGCCTATGTTTTTCATATCCGTGCTTTGCGAAGCAGATTTTATTTGTGTAGGCTCATATACAATGGTCTCGGTAGGTGTAATAACTCCGTCATATTTCGTACCATTAACCTCGTTAAACAGTCGCATAGCTTCGCCAAAATCGCCTATCGCGGTTGCGTTTATATCTTGTATTACGTCAAAAGCATCTCTGCTCGTTATGCTTTGCAATATGCTTTCAATTGTACTGTTTTCGCCGTAGTTTTCAATGGAGTAATCTTCGTTTGCCGCAACAGCTTCCAGAAAGGATCTTATTTGATTGACGTTTACCTTGGATTGCCCCGGTACTAAAGGATTTTGTATGTTAAGATATACAGGCATTGCGTTTCCGTACTGCTTTGCGTGTGATTCCGAATCGGTAAAATAAAATCCTCTGCCATAAAACCCCGGTCTGGCTTTTTTTCTATCAAACACAGTAAATGATTGTGCTGTCCCGTGGTACATAATTTTAGGCGTGCCGTCCGCGTTGACTACTTTACTAGCACGGCGCGGATTATTTTGCCAATCGCCAAACCAATGTTCAAACTGTTTGGTTTCAGTAACCGAGTCAAAATTCCTCTTGACTTTTGACAGAGGGTCTGTTATACTACGTACAAGACCATCAACAATCTGTTGAGTGCTGGGGAATTGTACCCCTACCACCTGCAGTGCCTTGATGGCTTTATTTTTTTGCCAATAATACAAACCTCCGTTTCCTTTTGCGTGGGATATAATGGCATTTTTTAACAAATTACTAATAGCATTATTCCTCGAGTGGGCAGTAAGTATAGCATTAGAATTAATTGTTAAACCGTGCATTTTGCCTTCTCCATCCACCTCGACTGCCGCAAGGACGTTACGTGGATGGTTTTGTATTTCTACAATGGCGACAAGTTTACCGGGATTCGATGCGCTGTCTATTATAGCAAGCGGATTCTGCAATGCTTCGGGCAACTTTTTAAGCAATGCTTCGCCAAGATGATCGCCGTTTTTATTTGCAAGCGCCTCCTTCAAATGCCCTTTAGCATAAGTCATTGGCAATGGATTCAAGCCTATCTCTTGGAATACTTTGGGCGTGCCTCCTACAATCAACGTATCGTTTCTAGGGAATTTACCCGCTTTATAATCATCTATCTGCTCCGCAAAAGATTTGGAGAAATCGTAGCCGCGCACCTCAAACATCCTGCCATCGCTCTCGGTTTTGGCATCTACCTCTTGATTCTTCTTAATAGCCGCTTTAAGAGCGTTATCCCACAGTTTCTGCGCTTTTTTAAGGGTATCGGCGTTGCTTGCAATGAGTCTTGCTTCAAGGCTCGTTTCCTCAATGCCCTCAAGTGCCGCCTTGCGGTTTTTATCCATCTTGGTGATGAATCTATCAAGACCGTCCTTCAAACGCTCTGCAACGGTCATATTCTGCCTAACAAGCTGTGAAAATACCTTGCTGTCGCGGATCATCGTTTCGCAAGCGTTGGCTACCATTTCCTCTATGGCTTTTTCGTAGGTCAACTTCTTGTTGATTTGGTCAAGGTAAATGTCCTGTATCTCGGATACGCGCCTTGCAAGCCCGTCTTCGCCGTGTTCCTTCTTGAAGGTTTCCACAACATAGTCACGAAGCTCTTGGTATGCATCGGTATCTGTCGCGGCAATATAGTGGGTTATTTCGTGTGATGCGGTTTTCAGTACGGCGGTATTGGTGATATCGGTAAGAGATTGCGCTCCGGCATTGATGGAGACGTACACGGTGTTGGTATTGCTATCGTAGAAGCCGTTCTCGGCGGTCAATTCACCGTTTTTGTTCACTCCCGACATAATGTGTACGTTGATGCCCGAAACCTCGCTGACAGCCTTTAAATAGTTAAATGCGGGTTTCTGTTTCTCGTTAAGGTTGTTAACATCAACACCCTCGTCTACCGTCCATTTACCTGCGGAGGGAGCGAGGTCTTTTATGTCAAACTCAACGTGCTTCAGTTCTTTTTGACGAGCCTTAATTTCCTTGATATCGCTTTTAACCTTTTCCGTGGTCTTTTTTACTGCTTCGGCTTTGGTTGCATTGTCTAGCTTGCCCGCCTCAAACGCTCTCTGCTTGATGATAGGCGCAATGCCCTCATATCTGGCGATATCGGTGTATTTCTTGGGGGGATTTTTCTTAAGCGAAGCCTCTACGCCTTGATTGTAGAAATCAAACACAGCGTTATTAAAGTACATAAGCGAATCGCCTGTGCGCATACCCTCGGAGAATTCGTTATATACCGCTTGTCCTTTTTCGCCAAGTACCTTGGATAATTCGGCGGTAGCGGCTTTTGCTTGCTCATACTGCAACTCTTTTTCGGTCTTGGGTGCGGTCTGCTCCACAGTTTCGGTCTTGGGTTGGCTTTTAACGGTATCCACATAGGATTTAACGGCGTTACGAAGCTCTGCGGCGGTCTTATTGGTAGCGTCTATGCCGAGTTCTCTTGCTACAATGTCCTTTACGGGAGAATTGCCGCTTACAAGCTCGTTGGTGATCTTGCCGCTTACCTCTGTACCTTCTTTGAGGTTGGTAATGGCGTTGCTGTACTTGATAGCGGTCTTTTCGTCCAATCCTAGACCTTTTATCTCTTGGTATAGTCTAGCGCTCATAATGTTGGGGGAAATCTCTGTAGGGGCATTATTTTTGGCTTCTGCCTTGCTTCTAGCCTCATATATCTGTTGGAGCGCGCTCTGACCCGATACGTACTGATCGGTGGTCATCTTGCCTTTGCGGACAAGGGTCTTACTCTCTTGCATATACTCAACGAGTGCGCTGTACAGATTGCCTATGTTGTTGCCGTCAGCCTTTATAGAGCCGTCCTGCAAACCTTTGGCAAGCTTATACGGAGTGCTGTTTGGATCGAGCGCAAGCGCATAGTCAACAGCGCCCTGCCAAGAGTCGTTCTCAAAGGCTTTTTTACCGATGGCGTTTGCTTGCGTTGAATTGGAAACAATAGAGCCACCTTCCCAAAGTCCTGCGGACATTGCGCCAAGCATTGCGCTGTAGGCTACCTCGTCCCAATCGATGTTGAGATCCTCTTGGAGCACCGCACTGCGCACAAGCGGATCAAGGATGGCTTGCAGTCCTTCCTCCACCGCTTCCTGTGTTGCGTTATGCAACAGTTTTCCACCCATCTGCACTGCTATACGCGCTCCTGCGTTTTTTATGTAGGATAAATTGGACAAAGCTTTGCCGACTAGTTTGTCCGACCAGCCTTGACCTAATATACCTATACCACCAAGTACATACTGCAAACCACCCTCAAGCGCACCGTTGATCATACCGTATGCTGTTGCTTGTTCGTGGCTGTAGCCTTGTCTGCGAGCTTCCGAGTAAGCGTTACCGCCCGAAGACATTGCGGTTATACCGGCACCGAGCAAAGGAGACTTGCTTGCGGCAGATACGCCGATAGACGGAAGCATATTGCCCGTGGTGAAGGCGAGATCGCCTACCACTTTACCAAACTCGGTGTCATTTTCTTGGCGAGCCCGATGCGCATAAACTTGGTAGGGAGTAGTAACAACATTATCATTATCTATAGGATTAAGGATATTTATTGTTGTTTGCTGTAAGCCTGAAAGTGCGTTTAAAAGTCCCGCGTTTAAGGAGTCTACCTTGCCAGTTATATTGATGGCATCCTTTGATTTTGGGGAGGATGTGATTAGTCCCATCATACTAGCGGTTTTGTTTGCATTTTTTACGCCTTTTCTGTATGATAGGTCTTCTTGAATGCTTTTAATATATCTGCGCGCTTCGTCGAGCCCGACCGTGTCGCGGATATAGGCATACATCCTAGCTTCGTTATCGGTGAGCTCGGTGGTCGATGACTCACCTGCGATGCCCAGCTCGTTTGCGGCGCCTTTTAAAAAGCCTTCGACATTTACAACACCGTTTCCAATCTTAAAATTAGTGCCGCTAAATTTATCATTATAGGCATCGTTTTTCGCCTTAATAACATCGGTGTCATAGTTTTTTGCCGCTTCTGCATACGTATTGTCGAAATAGTATGCAGATTTTTTATAAGCATCCTCGTTTGCCCATTGTGCCCAATACTCTTGCTCTTTTTTGAAACTGTCGGTTAAACCATCAAGATAACCAAGTGAGTCGGTAACGGATTTGATGTAGTTTTTATTTCCGCTTAAACGAGCATACTCTTGAGCATACTTTGAGCCTGCCTTTAAGCTTGCAATCTGCTCACTTACGCTGTCTTGGTATGCTTTAAGCGATTCTTGTGATTGATAGCCTTTGCTACGCGCCTGTGCATCTGCGCTTATCTTCTTTTGGAAATCGTTTAAGGATTTTGCCCAAGCAGAGGCTTGCTGTGGCAAATATTCTTGCTGGTAACGCCTTTGCAATTCCGCAAGCTCTGAAGAAGCAGTTTTGCCGGAAAGAATTTCTTCTCTCCGGCTACGTTCCTTGCGAAGTTCTTCGATTATTTTGTCATAATTTTTAGAAGCCATAAAAACCTCCACGTAAATTTATTTTTTACTTTGCTGTTTTTTCAGCCATTCTGCGTAAGCTTTGGGGTCTCTCTGCCACAATAAAAAAGATACATAATCATTAGGATTATTGCTAGGTATGCTTCCGCCAACGGCATCCCAAAACTCTTCAACAAAACCACCTTTAATAGCAAGCGTTTCTGCTTGGTTTGCATCAAGATGATGCGTACCCATTTTACTTACTACCAAGTTCGCCCAATACTCTTTTGTGTTTGGGTCGGTGCTCTCTATGTCACCGCTCTTTGTTAAGCCGAATGCAAGTCCCGCAAGATACTCTTTCAGTTCTTTATAAGTCCAAGTGTCTATTTGCTCTTCAGTAACATTTCCGCCGCTACCACCTGTGCTTATCTCTACGCCGGGTTTTATGCCCAACTCCTTGAGCTTTGATGTATCACCATATAGTGCCGCAAGCTCCGCAAGCTTAATCTTACGCTCATAAGCCTCGTCCTCGCGGTCAAGCTTGTCCTGATCGCGGTCATACTGGCGCTTATCCTCGTCCCATTTTCTTGTGTACTCTTGGTTTTCAAGGGCAGAAAGGATGCTATAGTTATTCATAAGGCGGTTGGTCTCGGCATCGTACCTAGCGCGCGCTAACTGCTCAAGCTCAGGTATCTTCTCGTTGAGTCCAGCCATCTGCTGTTGTGCGGCTTGGTTTGCAACGGTAGCGGCATAGGAATTGCCGTAGCCGCCCGTAAGAGCCGCCGCACGTGCCATAGCATCTGCCGACGCAGTCTGACTACCCGCAAGCGCAGAGTCCTTGTACATCTGGTAAAGCGGGTCTCCGCTAAAGTTATACTGCATAGGCTTGCGCTCAAGTATCTGT
>JAZRLU010000190.1:0-1108 GCA_045647045.1 Eubacteriales bacterium | reverse complement strand
ACCGGCGAGGCGGGCTTTGAGATGGGAGGCGATCATTTCACGTTGCTGGATACCCCCGGGCACGTGGATTTCGGACCCGAGGCGATAAGGACCATATCCGTGCTTGATTACGCCATACTTGTTATAAGCGCAGAGGAAGGTCCTGCAGCGCACTCCATAACCCTTTGGAACCACCTTACAGCAAGGAAGATACCTACGTTTATCTTTGTAAACAAAACGGATATAGCGCAGCGCCGCAGAATAGATCTTCTTGGCGAGCTGCGCCGCGCTTTCGGTGCTGCCGTGTGCGATTTCAACCTTGAAGGCGAGGACCGTGCTAAGTTTTGCGAGGAATGTGCAGGATGTGACGAGCAGCTTATAGAAAGATATCTTTCCGGCGAGGAGCTCACGCGCGACGATATAGCACGTGCCGTACGCGCAAGGCGCATCATACCCGCGATCTTTGGCTCTGCGCTTAAATGCAAGGGCGTTGATCTTTTGCTTGGGGTAATAGATAAATACACGATTGAGCGCTCGTATTCCGAAACGGTATTCGGTGCAAGGGTATTTAAGATCGAAACCGCGCCCGACGGAACGAGGCTTACACACGTAAAGATAACCGGCGGATCTATCGCACCGAAGGACACGCTGCGCATAACCGATGCGCGCGGCGAGGTGCACGAGGAAAAGATAGAGAGCATACGTAAATACTCATCCGATAAATTCAAGCTTCTTAAGCGTGCCTACGCGAAAGATATCTGCACCGTTATAGGCTTAAGCCATACCCGTGTAGGAATGGGGCTTGGTGTTGAGCAGGATGATACCACCGTATCCACCCCCGTGCTTGACTACAGAATAACCTTTAAGAACCCAAAAGAGGACGTATATGCCGCATATCTTAAGCTTAGGCGTATAGGCGAGGAGGAGCCCTCGCTTGCAATGCAATACGATCCGCAGCGCGCAGAAATACGCGTACGCCTTATGGGACAGATACAAACTGAGGTGCTGACGCGCCTTGTTAAGGACCGTTTTGGATTGGATATCGGTTTTGACAGAGGTACCATACTCTACCGCGAGACGATTGACAGCGTATCATACGGTGCGGGGCACTTTGAGCCGCTTATGCACT
>JAZRLU010000189.1:0-3930 GCA_045647045.1 Eubacteriales bacterium | reverse complement strand
ATGTACCGTGCGGTACAGGTAAAGGATACCGAGAAGAACGAGGAGGACGTTATTGCTGACGTTACTACCTTCGATCCCGAGCTTGTTTCCGTTTCCGATACGGATGCAGAATAATAAAACGGTTTAAGCCATAAGCTTGGCTATAAATCAAAAGCAGCGCAAAAGGCAAGGTGAAAAGCCAAGCCGACCTGCGCTGCTTTTTAGTTTTTCAAAAACGCCCCGTTTCCACCGCTGCGTGGCGCGCGGTAGTGCCTCAAAATATATACTATTGACAATTGATGCGAAAAGTGGTAAAATAATCGTATGAGTGAAAACGGTGTCATCTTGCGCGTTGTGTAATCCTTGGTATTCACCGTTCCAAAAATTGATAAGGATATCGGTTATGAGCGAAAAAGATAAGCTTACCAATGTAATTGAAAATCAGGATATCAAGGTATCTGTTATAATTCCTATCTATAATGCGTACGATTATCTGCGCCCCGCAATGGAAAGCGTTCTTGATCAAACTCTGCGCGAAATAGAGGTCATTTGCGTTGATGACGGTTCTACGGATCATTCGCTTGATATTCTCAAGGAATATCAGAAGCTTGATGCAAGGGTGCGCATAGTTACCGAAACTAATGCAGGTCCTGCGCTTGCAAGAAATGCGGGCTTTAAGCGCGCAAGGGGAGCGTTTGTTATCTTCCTTGATGCGGATGATTTCTTTGAGCCTACGCTTCTTGAAAAAATGTATGAGCTTTCCGTTAGGGAAAATCTTGACGTAGCCATTGCAAGATATGATATCTACAACAGCAAAAAAGCGGCCTTTCAGGAAAACCGTGAGAGTGAGCATATAAGAATATACGAAAACGGTACTAAAACCACATCCAAAAACGAGCATCCTGATACGATATTGCAGTCTACTACGGGCTCGGCTTGGAACAAAATGCTCCGCCGCACCTTCATTATTGAAAAGAACGTTCATTTCCTTGCAGACGTTATGATGTTTGAGGACGTATTCTTTACCGTCTCCGCACTCGCGTTTGCAGAGCGTGTAGGTCTTGTGCCCGAGGTGCTTGTGCATCACAGAGTGTATAACGAGCAAAGCAGGGCAAAGCATTTCAGAACCTACTATAAGCAGGTGCCGGAGGTTTATCTCAAAATAAAGGAATTTCTTATGAAGGGCGGTATGTATGAGCCGCTGTCAAAGGGCTTCCTTAATCTTACCGCAGGCAGATGCTACGCCATTTTTGCCCTCTTACGCGGGGACGAAAGGGCGGCGTTTTGGAATATGCTGCACGACGGTTATAATGAAAGCCTTGGATGGCAAAGCCACCCTGCAGAGGATTTTGAAAGTGCCGCCGTGTGTGATTTTGCCGCAAACGTAGAGCTTTATAATTATGATCAGTACCGAAGAAGATGTAACAGAGGCTTAAGCCTTGATAACTCGAAAATAGATCAAACGCTTAAGCAAAATCAGCAGCGCAAGCGGTTTGCATCCTTCTTTAAATCAATCTTCGGCAAAAAGGAAAAAGGTATATAAAAATGGAAACCTTAAAGCTTTGGGAATGCGTTCCCGGATATATCGATGGGGCTGAAAGCCCGGTGCTTGAATACTACCCTGCGCAAAATAAAAGAAGCAGGGGAGCTGTTGTTATCTTCCCCGGCGGAGGCTATTCGCACCGTGCAACTCACGAGGGCGAGGGATATGCGCTCTTCTTAAATTCTCACGGAATAGATTGCTTTGTTTGCGAGTACAGAGTAGCGCCCTACAGATTCCCGATTCCGCTTCTTGATGCACGCCGTGCGGTTCGTTACGTGCGCGCAAATGCCGAAAAATACGGCATTGATCCAAGCAAAATAGCGGTTATGGGTTCATCCGCGGGCGGTCACCTTGCAGAAACGGTCTCCACCTACAGAGCACCTATAGACGGTGAGGGTGTTGATGAAATGGATAACGTAGATCCTTTCCCCAACGCGCAAATACTTTGCTACCCCGTTACCGATTACGATAGCCATAACGGCTCGTATCGCAATCTCCTTGGCGATGCCATCACCGATAAAGAGTGTGAGAGGCTTGATCCTATCAAAAACGTAACGGCAGATACCCCCATAGCATTCCTTTGGCATACGGAAACCGATGCGTGCGTTAAGATAAGGGGCACGCTTGATTATGCCGTAGCGCTTCACAATGCCGGCGTAAGATGCGAGATGCACGTTTATCCTACCGGCGGTCACGGTATGGGACTTGCAACACGTGAGCCCTGCGTTGCGCGCTGGGCAGATGAGCTTTTATATTGGCTCACGTATAACGGATACTTAGAATAAAAAATACCGCTCCGTGGCATTTTGCGCACGGGGCGGCTCTTTGTTTAATAAAGCACCGAAAAGGTCGCAGACTTTCGGCAACGGACTTTCATTAAAAAAATAAAAGAGAGGTCGAAGATGCTCGGCATTGGTTGAAAAAATATAAAAGAAAGGTTGCGGGCTTTGGCATCCGTTTGAAAGCATCAAAGAGAGATTGAAGCCGTTTTGCAACGCCTCTTTTAAAAAGTAAAGGTAGGGGCACCGTTATTAACAACACCCCTACCGTTTTTATTCGGCATCCCTAAAGCGAAGCATCAAATTCAGGGATCTATAAATCCTTTTATCGCAAGTGCCGTGTCACCAAGCTCCTCAATAAACTCTCTTGCGCTGACACGGGTGGCACCGTTTCCGAGAATTATCAGCTGCTCCACGTAGTCTGAGGTAACCACACGCACGGCATTCTTTTCTGCAAGCGAGAAGGTCGTTCTCTCTATATAGGCATCTGCGGTTTGCCTTTCCTTGGTATAAACAACGCAAATGCCGCCGCATTCCTCAACGTTTTCCTGCGCGCCGTTTCGCTTATAGGCGTCAAACACAAGTATAACGTTGCACTTTTTGAAGCCGCGGTAGTTTGAAAGCAGATGTATGAGTCTGTCACGCGCGTGCGATAGGTCGGCATCTGCGAGCGCCTTAAGCTCGTCCCAAGCAAAGATAAGATTATATCCGTCAACTATAAGATAGTCCTCGCCCTTCGGCTTTGCCTTGGTGCGCCTTGCGGTAGTGCTCTGCGCGGCATTCACCTTGCGCTCTGCAACCTTGCGCTGCTTTATCTTGCCGTAGGTTGCCTCAAATATGCGCATAAGCTCACGGTCCTCTTCCACGCTGCCGCGGTATTTGTATGCCTTTGCGCGCTCGGGTACGGTATCTGTATCACCGTCCTGCGATATATCCTTCGGCGTAGGGTCCTCTGTGTGCATTTTCGCATCGGCCTCATACCAAGGCACAAGATAACCTGCACCGCCCTTGCAGAATACCGAATCTGCCGTTACGTCTGCATCAAGCTCGGGCACGTAGCCGCGCTCGGCAAGCACCTCTTCCGTGTTATGGCAGGGCACGTATTCGCCTACGTTAAGCTCTATCTTTCCGTGACCGTGCGTATAGGAGCGTATCTGCTCTGCATAGGAGTGCATGGTGTATACGGGGCAAAATCCTGTTATGGTGGCGTTTCCGTTTGCAAACTCGGGCGGATCGTATTCGCCGTGCATATTGGTTATGTCCGTCATAGCTCTGCCAACGTATTCCTCGGGCAGGGTAAGTGTAAAATCAAAGGTGGGCTCAAGCAGCACGCAGTCGGCTTTCATAAGTCCTTGGCGCAATGCCCTGAAGGTTGCCTCGCGGAAGTCACCTCCCTCGGTATGCTTGGGATGTGCTCTTCCTGCGGTCAGAACGATCCTCATATCCGTTATCGGCGAGCCCGTTAAAGTACCCTTGTGTGCTCTTTCGTAAAGGTGCGAAATTATAAGGCGCTGCCAGTTCTTGCGCAGCTTATCCTCCGGGCAATCGCTTGTAAATACAAGTCCCGAGCCCTGCGGCAGGGGTTCAAGGCGCAGCTTTACCTCTGCATAGTGCATAAGCGGCTCAAAG
>JAZRLU010000188.1:0-2044 GCA_045647045.1 Eubacteriales bacterium | reverse complement strand
CCTTCAGTCGCCTTACGGCGCCAGCTCCCTCCCGGAGGGAGCCTTATAGAGCCCGGCGTGTAGCTTTCATTACGTATACCTTGCGACTACAGACAGAACTTTTATATAATCCGAACTACGCAAAGATGAATTCTCGTCGGCTTGCAGCCTCCTCCATGAATTGGCTACGCCATGAATTGACGGCAAGCCGTCATGAATTCTCGAAGTTTGCTTTGCAAACCTCTCCATATAGATGAATTGCAACCCCCAATGCGCCGCAGCGCAATTCATGAGCTTTAGCTCAATTCATGAACCTTTGGTTCAATTCATGCAACTGTTAAGTTGCAATTCATTGCGCGGCGCGCTCCGCGCCACGCCAAGCGACAAAGCTCTCCAGTATTCCCGCTTTAGTTTCAAGCCAAGCGGAGGCGGAATGCTTTGTGTAGGAGTAACCCTCGCAATAGCCCTTAAAGCCAAGCATGGGAAGGGCAGAGAGACGCAAAATGGAGGAAAGCACGTCTGCCGCATCAAGCCCCTCCTTTGCATTCAGCATCACGCACACGGTTACAAACGTGCACACGGTAGAGGGGATAAGCTTGATGATAAGGGAAAAAAGCTTTTTCGCCCCGGGGTCTTCAAGCTCTGATGCGCCGCTTGGGCGCTCCCATTCAAGCAGCATCCTTGGCGTAAGCATATGCGGCTTCATACGTGATATGCGCCATACGGCGCGGCGCACCTCGCGTGGAGGCTTAACTCCGTTTTTATAGGAAAGGTAAGCCTCCATACTTATGCCGTTATGTATAAGCGCGGCATTAAGGCGCGATTTGTACTCCTTCTCGCTGTATTCGGTGCAAAAACGGCGCAGATCTTCAACGTCAGCACCGCTAACGGCGGCACGTGCGCGGCTGTACCGTTCCTTTGCAAGCACGTATTCCGTGCACCCCTGTGCGCCGCGCTCTCCGGCATCCTCAAGCGAAAAGTAAATAATATAGCCCGAGCAAAGGATCAGCAAAAGTGATGAGGTAAAGCTCTCGGTAAAAAATCCGCCAAAGCTTACGTCAGCAAACGTTACCGCAACGGCAACCACGGCGGCAATTGCCGCAATAAGCTTTCCCATATTATTAAGTACAAGGCTGCCGCCCTTTTTCATAAGCTCGTCGGTGTCAAAAATAACGTCACCGATATCTGCGCCGTTCTTCATTATTCCTCACTCCGCCTTCCGAGATAGAAGAGTATAGCACCGATAAGGTTAGAGATAAAGCCTACAAGGGCTATAACGGTAACCTCGTTTGCGATACGCGCCGCCGCGGCAAAAAGCACGAATACAAAAAGCCAAACAAGCGGCGCAGATGGCGTTGCAACCCACTTTGTCAAAATGCGAAAGATAGGCACAGCCGAGATAAGAAGCGCGGCAAGGCAAATGCCCGAAAAAGCCGTCTCGCGCCCGCCCCCGATCCAAAGAGGAAAGTAGGTAAGGGTTGCTACAGCGGGTGGTATTACCGAGATAAGCACGCCCACCGTGTTAAATATAATGCGTCTTTTACTCCTTGGGCTCATGCTTGCCACCCTCTGCAAGCGCCGCCTTCATCTCTGCCGTTGCGGCACCAACCTTGTCCTTCATATACTGGGGCATTGCCGCCGCCATAAAGATATCGTGCAGCATATCCACCTCGTGTGTCATAACGGTGCGGAAGGCGGCTATCTCACCGTCACGCGCCTCCACGTCGCCAAGCTTAGCTTCAAGCGCGGCAAGCGTGCGCTCCATTGTCAAAAGAGTTGCCTCCTGCCTTGCGATCTCATCTGCAAGCAGTCTCTCAAGGCTTGCGGCGCTTGCGCTTACCGCATCGGTATGCTCGCCAAGGCTCTTTACACCGCCCGCAAGCTGCAGTATACCGTCTCTTACAATGGGCAAAAGCCCCTTCTTGTAGCAAAACATTATTATAAGTGAGCCCGCAAAGGCAAGGGTAGAGAATATCTCACCCACGTGCTCGCTCACCGCCTGCCAAAGCACGTCAAAGGCATTCTCACCGCTCTCACCGTCGGCATCCTCGGCAAGCCCACCGCC
>JAZRLU010000187.1:0-2024 GCA_045647045.1 Eubacteriales bacterium | reverse complement strand
CGCGGCTGTATGCCTCGGGCGTGCGCGATTTACCAAGATCGATACGCGTTACGTTAAATTCGGTATCGATAGAAAAATCGTTACCGATATCCATAACGGAAACGTACTTATCAAATCCGCGCCTTACCTTATCAAGATAGCGCGCCGTAAGCTTTTCCTTTGCATTGCCGAGTATTTCCACAGTCTTTCTTATAACTGTAAGGCTCTCGCGTTTTGCATCGGCACGCTCGCGCAGCTCGCGCAGCCTTTCCTCGTGCTCATCGATCTTTTCTATATCAAGCATAAGTCTGTCATATTCGCTTATAAGCCTTACGCGCTCTCGCTCTGCCGCAATAAGTCTGTTTTGTATATCTAGAGCGTCGGAATCAAAATTGCGTGAAAGGTCGCAGCCGGGTATAAGGCTGCTTCCTTTTTCGACCTGAGGGTTTTCCTTGGCGAATTTTCTTATTTTGTCGCGCCTTGCGGAAAGCAGTCTTGCAAGAGTTTTATATTCGGTAAGCCTTCTGTCTATTTCCGCGATAGGATCGGTTGATTCTGTGGGGTAGCGAGATGTGAGGTGTGATATGCGGCGCTCAAGCGTTGCTATTTGCTCGCGTATTTCAGCTGCCTTGATCTCGTTATTCTTTGCATCTTCTTCATCTTTTGCGTAACCTAACGATGCGTAGAAGATCGCTTCTGCATATTCCTTTCCGCTGCCCTTATCCGTAAATTGGCTTATAAACTCGTCAAGCTCCTTAAGTGCGATCGGGAGCGCCGCTTCAGCCGCATCGCATTTTTCATAATGTGCGTTGTAAACGTTAGTCTCGTATTCGTACGAGTCAAGATCGCTTTCAAGCTTTTTTAACATTTGCTCCGCAGTCAATTCTTCTGTTGGGAGCCGGTCATAGCAAAGTGTGGCGTATTCGAATATTGCGGCATCGTTAGCCTTGCTTTTTTTTGAAAATGCGAGGTAAATGCCAACAATAGTTAACAAAACGCCGCATATTCCGGAGATTATAGGTATTACCGAGCTTGTTATTAAGCACAAAGCAAATGTTGCCGTAAGCAATAAACCGATAAGCACAACGGTAAGCGCGGTTCTGCTGCCGCCCGTCTGCGGTGTGCGCAGCTTTTCAATTTCCTCCCACGTGGGAATGACCTTGAAAACGGATTTGGGGCGTGTTTGTCTGTTCATGATAGTGTTTTCTAACGCGTTTATCGCTCCGATCCTTTTACGCAGCTCCATTCGCTCAAAGCTGTCCGGTACTCTCTTTGTAAAAATCGGATTTTCAGAAGGAGTAGCGGATACCGATTTAAGCTCATCGCGCTTTGCATTAAGCTCTTCTACCGCGCGGCGTACTGACTCCATTTCCTCGTCCGAAGGAACGTTATTACCGAAAAATTCAAGCAGCTCCGCCTCTCTTGCGGCATCGGGTGCAATGTCCATTTGCATTGACAGATATTCGCTTTGCTTTTCGCGGAGGTTCAATTCCTGCTCGACAGCCTTTTTGTTATAGTTAAGATCTTCAAGCTCACGCTTGATCTTATCTATCTCGGTATCAAGCTCCGCTATAAGCACGGTATATTCCTCGGATGATTCACGCTTGCCGCGAAGCTCGCGTACCGTATCCTCAAGTGCCGCTATTTCATTTTCAAGGTCCTGTATTTCACCGCTGCCACCTCGGCGCTGATACGCGCGCCTTTTTGCATCAAGCAGCTTTATTGCCTCATCGTAACCGCCTATATCACCGTCTGCATACGTTATATTGGAAAGCTTTGCCGCTACGGTGGGATTGGTATTTTTGCCGCTGAGATTACGCTCGGAAAGAAATACCGTGCGCTCAAATCCGTCGGAATCAATGCCGAAAAGCTCCTCTCCGAGATTTTCGGGATAATCACGGCAGGTCCTACCCGTGTTAAGATCTATAAGCGAAAAGGTATCCTCACTTGCCTTTTTACCAAAGCTTCTTTCGGCACGGTATGCCTTGCCGCCCTCCTCAAAAACGATATAACCGCCAAATGCACCGGAGTCCCAGGGGGCATAT
>JAZRLU010000186.1:0-1930 GCA_045647045.1 Eubacteriales bacterium | reverse complement strand
GCATAGGTGAAGCTTCGCTAAGGGCTACCGTATGCCCGTCGGCAAAGGTTATGCGCGCACACTCTCCGCCGTCATCAAAATCGGCAAGCGTAAGCTCTGCTGCATAGTATAAAAGCTCCTTCGGGGCATATGCAGATTCGCGCTCGCATCCGTCCCCGTCGGTAACGTATATTTTTTTGTCATAAAGGCGCAAGGCGGTATTGATCGCGCCTGTACTCAGGCGTATTTCCGTTGGCGTTGTACCGTCAACGTTAAGGTTGTGCGCCCTTACCGCATATTTCGCCATAAGAAAATCAACGTCAAGGCCGTACATACGGATGCCGGGGATTATATCACCCTCGGTGCTGTATTCGGCAATATTGATCGTCTTAATGCCAAGGCATTTTGCCGCTTGCACCATAGGCACGTAGTGTGAAACGGGATCCTGCGGTATACAGTCCGTACTGTGCATAAATACGTTAGTGCCCGTGATAAGCCCAAACTCGTACTCCCTGCCGTCAAGGGTAAAGGTGCGCCCTATCTCGCCGCCCTCGCCCTCTGTGGTGTAGTGATTTACCAAGCCCGAGATCACCATACGGTGCGCGGTATTAGTTATATTTTGCGGCTTATGCACGGTAAGGGGACCCGTGTAGAGTATTTCGCCGCTTTTTCTGTCTACAGTTACACAAAAGGCTTCATCCTCTGCGGTATAGGTGCAGCTATCCTTCGTTACTGTAAAGCCATAGCTGTCAAGCAGCCTTAAGTCCTCATCCGTGACCGCTTCATCGGCAGTGGGGGTAAGCAGTATTTGCTTTGCAAGTGCCTCGGGGTTGTCTATATCGATGCGGTAAACACCCCCCGTGCACGTTACTCCGCGCTCTGAAAGCAGCTCCTTGAAAAGCGACCTTCCCTCACTCTCGGTACGTGTTATCGTGACGATTCCCACGCCCGCCTCATATGCCTTTGCCTCAATAAAATCAAGCAAAAGCGCACATATATCGCGGCTGTATTCGCCATCGTCAATTCCGAGATCGACAAGATCGTGAGCGATCTTTGTAATACCGCCCTCGCGCACGGTAGTACGGCGCATTATCGCATAGCCGATAAGTATCCCTTCATCGGTTACGGCGTAGCCTATATCGCTGTAGTACATATCGTACATAGGATCCTTTACGTAAACGTAATCCTCATCATCGTCAAGATAGTTATGCCAGCCGCCAAGCTCTTCAATAGTGAAATAGTTGCCGTTTATCTTGATATCGCCGTCGATATAATTTCCGTCGGTAAGCTTCATATCAGCCGCCAAGTCCTTTCAAAAACATGTTTATTTCATCCCGTGAGTGCAGCACGGTAAGCTGCCCCTCAAATTTCGCAAGCGAATTATACATATCGGGCAGCGTTTGCTCTTTAAAATTAAGTATCCGCTTTTCAAATTCCGCATCAAGCTCGCTCTCTTGCCACGGCATGTCCTCCCGTGCCTTACCAAGCCGCTCTCGCGCTCCGTCAAGCGCAATCTCTGTCGGCAGATCAAGCAGTATCACGGTATCGGCATACTTCAGGCGGAAATCAAGCGTTGCGGCATAGTTTCCGTCTATGATCCACCCGTCGGTCGGCAGTATAGCACTAAGGCGCTCGCAAAGCTCGGCGCGTGTTATCGTGCTTCTGTCGCTTTTATGCCATATAAGGTCAAGATGGTAAAGCGGTAAGCGCGTAAGTGCCGCAAGCGCCCTTGCAAGCGTGCTTTTGCCCGTGCCCGGGCAGCCTATTATCAGAACTCTTTTCATACGGTTGCTTCCTCGTTTTCGCTCTCGGCAGGGGCGGCGGCGCGCGATGCGCGTATCTCCGCCGCGGCAAGCAGCAGCACCGCACCCACGATAAGCACCATACCGATAACGGCAAAGGCATCGGGGCGGTCACCAAGGAAGAGTATGCCAAAGAGCGTTGCCGCCAT
>JAZRLU010000185.1:0-1898 GCA_045647045.1 Eubacteriales bacterium | reverse complement strand
ATGGTATAAGGATGGCACGGAGCTTTTGCTTTCGGGCGATTTTGTTCCGCTCTCCTTACCGTCGGATAGCGGCAGCTACGTGTGCCGCATAACCTTCCTTCACGGTGAATGCTCGGTAAGCGTAACAACGCCGCCCGTACGCGTAAATATCGAGCGCGCCGTGATAAAGCTGCCACACGTGTCGGATCTTGTATACACGGGTGCTTACCAAAGCCCCACCGTGCCGCAAAGCGCGCTTTATAGGGCAGACTCGCCAAGCGTCCTTTCCGCAGGTGAGTACAGTATCACCCTTTACGTAAACGATACCGCAAGATACACCTTTGCAGATGGCGATACGGCACAGATAAGCTTTCTTGTAAATGCCGCAAAAAACAGCTTTACCGCGCCCCTTTCGGTTTATGACGTGTACGAGGGGCAGATGCCCGACTTCGTATGCCGTGCGCAATTTGGCACGCCTACGCTTCTTTTCTCGCCAAACGGAGATGATTTCACCCCCGAGCTGCCGCGAGGCACGGGTACGTGTTACGTTATTGCACTCGTAGAGGGTACAAGTGACTATGGCGCGGTAAGCTCCGCCGTGATGAGCTTTGAGATACTTAAGGAGCGCGCCGTTGGAATAAAGGTGATCCGTATGCCCGATAAGGTGTCATACCTTGCCTTTGATAAGATCGACCTTACGGGCGCGCTCTTTGCCGTTACCTATAACAGCGGCAGGCTTGCCGAGATCGGTGCTGCCGATGAAAGCGTTATCTATCCCACAGGTGAATATCTCGCGGTGTCGGATAGCACCGTAACCGTGCGCTATCTTGACGTGGGCGTGCCTATTCCCGTTACCGTTATGCCACTTTCGTATGACGTATCGGGGGTTATCCTGCAGGACGTAAGCGTTATTTACACGGGTAAGCGCCAAACCGTAGAGCCGGATATATCTATAATAGGAAAGGACGGCATACCGCTTGGCTACACCGTGCGCGGCGGTGGCATCGACGTTGGCAGCTATACCGTCCGTATCGTTTTTGAAAGTGAAAGCATAAATTACCTGACACCAAGCCCGATAAGCTGCACCCTTACCGTTCTGCCTGCCCCCGTAAAATGCATATGGGGCGCCTCTGCCTTCGTTTATGACGGCACGCCCAAGCTTCCCACGGTAAGCGCCGTTACCGATAGTGGGCTTGTGCTTTATCCCACCGTAACGGGCGGCGGCATAAATGCCGGCAGCTACGTTGCAAGCGCCACCGTCAGCGATCCCAATTACGTGCTCACCGATGCCACCTGCACCTTTGTGATAGAGAAAAGGGTTATAGATCTTTCGGGTGCGCGGTGGAGCGATACCGAGCTTGTTTACAACGGTCAGGCTCAGGGTGTTTTCCTTATCGGCTTACCGCCCGAGATAAGCGCCGTGGGATATACCGATGCAAGGTATAGCGGTGTTGGCGAGTATACCGCCCTTTGCGTTTTCTCCTTCGATACGCGTAACTATATCGCACCTGCCTCGCTATCTGTCAGCTGGCGCATTACGCCTGCCGAGTACGATATGTCGGGCGTGCGCTTTGAGAGTGCAGAGGCAGAGTTTGACGGTAATGAGCATACCCCCGTTATCGTTGGCAGGGTGCCCGTCGGATATGACGGCACAAGCCCGATACCCAAAATGGGCAAGGGCGCGGTACACGTTGCGGACGGTCTTGTATGCGTTACGCTTTCATTTGAGAGTGAGAGCAAAAATTATCTTGCCCCCGAGCCGATGAGTGCCTATATACGCATTCTGCCGCGCCCGATAGAGGTAAGCTGGTCAAGCCTCGCATTCGTCTATGACGGCACGCTGAAAGCACCGCGCGCCTATGCCGCGGAGTGCGCCGTAAGCGTAAGCGGCGGCGGTATCGATGCAGGCGAGTACGTTG
>JAZRLU010000184.1:0-9242 GCA_045647045.1 Eubacteriales bacterium | reverse complement strand
GGTATAGAGGCGCTCCGAATTGCCTATCTTGGAAAGAAGGGTGAAGTTGCAGCTCTTATGCAATCCCTGCGTGACGTTGCAGATAAAAAGGCAGCAGGTCAGATGATCAACACCTTCAAGTGTGAGGTGGAGGCAAAGCTTACCGAGGCTACCGAAGCTCTCAGAAGAGCCGCTATCGAGGCACAGGTAAGAGGCGCAAAGAAATACAATCCCACGCTTGACAGAACACGCGAGCTTGGCTCATACCACCCCATCACTCTTGCAACAAGAGACGTTGAGGAGGTATTCAAGACTATGGGCTTTACCATAGAGGACTATGCGGAGGTTGTTGACGATTACGAGTGCTTTGAGGCGCTTAATATTCCCAAGCATCACCCCGCGCGCGATATGCAGGATACTTATTATCTTGAAAACGGTCAGCTTCTTAAAACGCAGACCTCTGCGGCGCAGAACGCGATTATGAAAAAGTACGGCGCACCCCTTCGCGCTATCTTCCCCGGAAGATGCTTCCGTAACGAGTCTACCGACGCGTGCCACGAGAACACCTTCTTCCAGATGGAGGGCATGATGATAGATGAGAATATCTCTATCTCCAACCTCATCTACTTTATGAAAACGATGCTCTCCGAGGTATTCAAAAGAGATATCAAGGTAAGACTTCGCCCCGGCTTCTTCCCCTTTGTGGAGCCCGGCTTTGAGCTTGATATAAACTGCCTTATCTGTGGCGGTGACGGATGCCCCTCCTGCAAAAATTCGGGCTGGCTTGAGCTTTGCCCCTGCGGAATGATACACCCCAACGTGCTTCGTGACGGCGGTATTGATACCGAAAAATATACCGGCTTTGCATTCGGTCTTGGCCTTACCCGCCTTGCAATGATGAAGTACGGCATCAAGGATATCAGAGATTTCAACAGCGGAGACCTCAGCGTTCTCTCGCAGTTCAAGTCCAACTGATAAGAAAGGCAGGAAGATATGTTTTTATCAATGAATTGGATCGGAGATTTCGTTGATCTTTCCGGTCTTGACAAGGTTTCTTTAATAAAGAACTTCACCCTCTCCACCGCAGAGGTAGAGGATATCATAATCAAGGGTGCGGATACCTACGGCGTTGTTGTAGCAAAGATCGTATCCGTTGAAAATCACCCCAACTCCAAAAAGCTTCACCTTCTTAAGGTTGACACGAGTAGCGGCATTATCGACGTTGTATGCGGCGCTCCCAACGTAAGAGAGGGTATGAAGGTTGCGCTTGCAACCGAGGGCGGCTGTGTTAACGGTATGAAGATCGGTGCAGCTGTGGTTGCCGGCTTTGAGTCTCACGGTATGTGCTGCTCTGAGGCAGAGCTTGGCATGAGCGACGATCATTCGGGCATCATTGAGATCACCGATGACGTAGCGCTCGGTACAGACGTTAAGACTATTTTTGATATCGACGATATCATATTCGAGGTTGACAATAAGTCTCTTACCAACCGCCCCGACCTTTGGGGTCACCGCGGTATTGCAAGAGAGTTTGCAACCATTACCGGCAGACCCCTCGTTGAGCCTGCACGCGTTGACGTAGCGCAGTACGATAACCTCCCCGAGGTTGCAGTACAGATCAAAAATTCCGAGCTCTGCTACCGTTACTCCGCTATCAAGGTAGAGAACGTTACACGTAAGATAAGCCCTGTAAATATGCGCATAAGACTCTTCTATTGCGGAAGCCGCGCTATCAACTTCCTTGCAGACCTTACCAACTACGTAATGCTTGAGCTTGGTCAGCCTATGCACGCGTTTGACAATGCTATCGTAGACAAGATCGAGGTTCAGACCTTTGATAAGGACTTTACCTTTACCACTCTTGACGGTGTTGAGAGAAATATCGACACCAATATGCTTATGATCACGTCCGACGATAAGCCCGTTGCTATTGCCGGCGTTATGGGCGGAGATGCATCCAAGATATCCGATGATACCACGTCCCTTCTTCTTGAGTCCGCTACCTTCAATGGAGTTTCCGTAAGAAAGACCACTACAAGACTCGGACTTCGTACGGATGCATCCATGAGATACGAGAAGATGCTTGATCCCGAGCTTTGCCGCATTGCTACCGAGCGCGTGCTTGCGCTTATTGCAGAGTGCGATCCCGAGGCTCGCGTTATCTCCCGCTTTACCGACGTATATGCATATCACTACCCCACCATCACCCTTAGCTTCGATAAGGCATACGTAGACCGTTACACGGGTATAGACATTCCTAACGAGGTTATAACCAAAACTCTGTGCGGTCTTGGCTTTGCAGTCGAGCTTAACGGCAACGATTACTCTGTTACCGTGCCCTCCTGGCGCTCTACCAAGGACGTTACCATCAAGGCTGATATAATTGAGGAGATCTCCCGTATATACGGCTACGATAACTTCGAGGTTTGCACCTCAACAAGCCCCCTTCGCCCCATCAGAGCAGAGGTTCAGAAGTCCTATGAGGACAGAATGAAGGATATCCTTGTTGACTCCTATAAGATGCACGAGGTACACTCCTACATCTGGAGCGACGATAAGAAGAACAGAGAGCTTGGTATTGAAACGCCCGAGAACGTGCGCATTATAAACGCGCAGACTCCCGATCATCAGTACATTCGTATATCTCTTATCCCCACTCTTCTTTCCTTTGTTAAGGACAACCGCGGATACAGCGATGATTTCGGCCTTTTCGAGATCGGCCACACGGTTGACGGCATCCGCGAGAGTGACGGATATTGCAATGAGGAAAAGAAGCTTGGCGCCGTGCTTTACAGCAAGGTAAGGAGCGAGGAGGAGCTCTTCTGTGAGCTTGCAGAGCTTGCAAAGGATATATCAAGAAATATTCTTCACAGAGATCCCGTATTCCGTGATAAGCCCGTACGCTTTGGCTTTGAGCACCCCGCAAACTGCTACTCCATTACGGTAGACGGCAAGGAGATCGGCTTTATATCCGTACCCTACCCCACCGTTACAGCCGCTATAGATAAGAAGTGCGCCGTTGCATTCCTTGAGATCTCAACCGAGCCCTTCTCCAAGGCAAGCAAACTTCCTATGAGCTATACCGTACCCTCCAAATTCCCTGCTATCGAGATCGACCTTACCTTCAATGCCGACCTCGCCGCTGTGAAGTTTGATGAGATAACTGCGGCTGCAAAGGCAGCATCGGAGCTTCTTTCCGCGGTAACCGTTAAGGATATCTATAATGCAGAGGACGGCAGCTGCGCGCTTACGCTCAGATTTGCCTTTATATCCTACGACCGTACGCTTACCAAGCAGGAGCTTGCACCCGTTACCGCATCGGTAGCATCCGCACTTGCTCCCTTTGGACTTACGGTTAAGGAGTAATCGATCAATATCATACGAAGCAAAGAGCCTCGGCAATCAAGCCGTGTGATCTTCGGTTTTGCAAATAATAACGGCAGAAGTACTGCTTTAAACGGTACTCCTGCCGTTATTATTTATCGTTAGCGAGTGACGAAATCACCGAGTATGCCTTTGCTATTAAAAAGTCGGTTTTGTGCACATTAATTTATAAAAAATACATTGCAAAGCATAGGCATCGGTGCTATAATATCCTTGCACGGTGCAAAATATCACTCACGCGGAGGGCGAAGATGAGATGCTTTGAAATAGATCTCGGTAAAATGCTCAAAATAGCACTTTGGAACGAAACGGCGTACTCCGCGCCGAACAGACATCCAACGCGCATAACCCCATGTGCCATCATATACTTTATCACAGAGGGCTCGCTTAAGCTTGAAAGCGGAGGCGAGGTGAGCGAATATTTTGCAGGAGACGTTGCGATATTCCGCAAGGGCGTTTTTCAGCGCCCGCTTGGCGAAAGCTCCGTGCGCTATTTCTACGTTCACTTTGATAACGATATACTTACGGAGCGTATGCTTGACGGTGGGCAATACGCCGATGCCCTTCTTTCCTTGCAGCAACAAAGGCTTAAGCTTGCCCCTGTAAGAGAGGATCTTATTTACGACAGCATAAGGATCCTGCTTAAGGATCACTTCACCCTAACGAAGGAGGCACTTGACAGAATATCCGCCTTGCTTGACGAGATAACAAGGCTTCTTGAGCGCAGAACGCCGCAAAATCTTCTGCGCGCCTCATATACCCTTGCGGATATACTTTATTCCCTTGAGGGCTGCGAGAGCACGGAAGGAAAAGTGCATACAGAACGCTCGCGCACCTTTGCGGCGGTTACACGAGCGGCAAAATTTATAGAGAAACATTACACCACGGATATAAGCATTGAAAGCATTGCCGCAAGCCTATACCTCAATCCCGATTATCTTGGCAGAATATTTAAAGAGCATATAGGCTGCAGTATGACAAAATATAAAAACAGGCTACGCATAGCTGCGGCAAAGCGCATGCTTATGTCAACGGCAAGCAGTATTGATGAAATAGCATTTGCCACGGGATTTTCGGATAGATTTTATTTTTCGCGCATATTCAAAGCAACAGAAGGCGTAACGCCAAGCGAATACAGGCGCCGCGCATACGGCATTGACAATACGGACCAATAAGACTGAAATTATGAAAGCTAAAGAGTTATTTGACATATCACACCTTTCAATAAACGAGGACGGAAAGCGGATATCCATTTTCTCGATTGCCTTCCCCACCCTCATACAGTACATTCTTACCGCCGTTATAGGCACTGTAAACACCGCTATGATATCGGACTATGCGGAGGATGCGGTGGGTGCTATTTCGGCTTGCTCGCAGATCATAACGCTTGCAGCCGCGATTGCCGCAATGATCACGGTGGGCGCTAACGTTACAGTTAACATAGAGCTTGGGCGCGGAAACCGAAAAAAGGCGGCGCAGTTTGCAGGCACGTCTCTTATATGCAGCACGGTGCTTGGACTTCTTTTAAGTATTACGTTTGCGCTTTTTGCCGAGGATATACTTACAGCTATGAAAATTGAGGGAGAGGCGTTAGTGCACGGCACAAGCTACCTTACCATCTACGGCGGCGTAACAGCCCTTCTTACCGTCTCAAACTTGCTTACAAGCCTGCTTATATGCTACGGCTACACTACGCAAACGATGATAAAGAACATCGGCTGTACCGCGGTAGGAGTTTTGTGCGGATATCTGTTTTTAAAGATAGACCTTATACAGTGGCTTGACGGCACGGTTGCGGTATCGGTAGGAAACGTTGTTTCTCTTGCCTGCAATCTTACGGCATCCGTAGTGCTTGTTTTACGCTCTCATATACCGATAGCCCCCTGTGCCGATATATCTACTATATGGCGCATACTTAAGATAGGCATTCCCGGCGGCGTGCCCGGCATATCATATATGCTTGCACAAACCGTAACAACAAGCCTTATGGCGCAAATAAGCACAGAAACGCTTAATACCAAATCCTACGTTTCCACCATCGTTCAGTACACGTATTTCGTAAGCTACGCCCTTGCAACGGGTGTACAGATAATGATGGGGCGCTACGCAGGTCAAGGCAATATACCCGCAATGAAGCGCCTTGCCTCAACAAGCATTATTATTGCCGTTTTATCAAACGGAGTATGCTCTGCCGCGGTGCTGCTTTTACACCGTCCGCTATTATCAATGTTTACAAGCAACAGCGAGATAATCGGAGCGCTGACGCTTGTATTCGTTATAGATATCGCAGTTGAGATCATCCGTGCCGTAAATCACGTGCTTGAATGGTCGCTCAACGCCGCAAGAAACGTATATACAACGCTTGCCGCATCGATAATATCCTGCTGGGTTGGCAGCGTATTACTTACCTACGTTTTCGGAATAAGGCTCGGTATGGGGCTTACCGGCTGCTGGCTGGCATTTGCTACCGACGAGCTTATCAAGGCATCCATCTACGCCGTAAGATGGTTCTCCGGCAAATGGCAAAAAGGGCTTATAGCAAAAGGCTGATACAGCATAAATAAAAATCCCCCGTTTGAAAGGGGGATTTTTTGTTTTACAAGCCTTATTTGATACGTTTTGATCAAAAATCGATATCGCGGTTTTCGATAGCGGCAAGACCTACACGGAAGGCGCGGGCTGCAACCAGCCTATCCTCCTCGTTTTCCCCTTCCAGCATAGGAAGAAGGTTTCTGAAAAGCTCGCCCTTAACGCTCATATCCCTCTTAAGCTTTTCAGTGCCGTAGAGAGGCAACGTTTTATCGATCATATCAAACGAATAAAGACCGAAGGACTCCGAATCAAGATTCTTGGGCACTATAAATCTCGGATCGATATAGCCGACAAGCTCAACGCGGAGTGCGGTCTCAATACCGTACTTCTTATCACTTATAAGCTTGCTTATACGGTTTATTATCTCGTTATAGGCATCAACACCTGTTATATCTATCTGCTCGGTGAAGAAGCCGAGGTGACCGAAGGTCAGCTTTCTTACGTCGAAGGATATACCGCCGTTTTTATTATCAACGATAATAAGATTTGCACCGCCGATGCCGGGGTTATCAAAGCCCGTGCATTCAAGAGAGCCGCAATAGGTGTAGAAGGATGCGCCTATACGTACCGTTTCACTTGCCTCGTGGCGCGAGCCGAGCGCGTAATAATCCGCACCGAAGTGCTTAAGATCCTGAGTTGTGATCGGGCACTTTTCGGATGAAAGCGCTCCGTCCAAATCCGCATATCCGCACACGATGTTTATGCGCGAGATGTCGTCAACGTGGCGGTCGTACAATGGGTTTTTATCCATAACGGACGTTTTGAAGCCCCAGCCGTATACGGTTACGTTATAATCGTCAAGATCTATCCTTGTAAGATTTTCGTCTGCTATAACACGGCAGTTAGCAGGGAGTCTTCCCGAGGTATATATCGGGTTGTTCTCATAAGCATCCGCGCTACCCGGAGCAATTATAAAGGTTGCATCCGCACAGTTTTTGAACTCTCTTATAAGCACCTCTGCGGTGATGTTTGTTGCATATACCGTATCAAATATATCGCCGCACATAAGAACTATATCTATACCTCTGTCTCTTACGTACTGCATAAGATGGCTAAAGGATCTGCGAAGCTCGCGGCGCCTTTCCTCACTCTTTTCAGCGGAAAGACCGGTGTAGGGCGTATCAAGATGTATATCACCGCACTGTAAAAATTTAATATGCTTCTTTTCGTTTTTTTCAGCCATTTTTATTCCTCCCGCTTGGCTACATATATCTATACATTATAAGTATACCACGAGATATCGCCTTTTGCAAGATTTTTTTACAAAAAAGCTCTAAAACTCTTGCAAGAATAAAAATAATATGCTACAATAGTGTATGATAATTTGCGGCAGAACGCAAAATCAATAGGAAGGAGGACATCCCGTGTTAGGACTTGCAGTACGTAATACCAATAAGCTTATACGCGAAAAATCAAAAAGCGAAAACGTGCGCCTCGGAAGATTCTTTACAAAAAAGGACTCTGCGGCACTTATGGCAAGCATGATCGAGCTTGACACGAATAAAACCTCCTTTACCGTGCTTGATCCCGGTGCGGGAACAGGCATTCTCAGCGCGGCTATAATCGATAGGATATGCACCACGGTGCCAAGCTGCAAAAACATCATTCTTACCTGCTATGAGGATGATCCGGTATTCTTCCCGCTGCTTGAGGACAATCTTGAGAGAATAAGAAAAAAATGCCGCCACGATTACGGCGTGCGCCTTTTTGTAACCCTTTATAACGAAAATTACCTTACCGACGTAAAGAATCATTATACCGTATCTCTTTACGGCGCGGTGGAGGATAAGTTTGATATCATTATATGCAATCCCCCCTCGCATCTGATCGACAAGGGATCGGACGAGGCTGAGGCGGTTGGCGGTGTAACGATGCTTAAAATAAACGCTGCTTTCCTTTTCACAAAGGTAGCTGCTGAGCATCTTGAGCACGGCGGTCAGCTTTGCATTATGCTGCCCACCACCATAGCTACGGCATCTTCGCTTTCTGCATTCCGCGGTGAGCTTAATTCCCTGCTTTCAATACGCTCCATACATCTCTTTATCGGTGCGCAAAAGAATGCAAAGCGCGCGATCCCCTTAAAAAAGGAGCTTATCATTTGCTACAAGAATAGCATCGAGAGATCTGATATTGCAATATCCACCTCAACAGATGCGGGAACAGCTAAAAACACGCAGCTTTTGCCCCCATTGCCGTATGACTTTGTAGTAGATACAACAGACGGATCACTTGTTTTACCCAAGAGCTCGGGAGACGTTAAAATAGTAAGATTTATCAGCTCGTTCCCCGAAACGCTGCACTCCTTGGGCTTAAAAATGAGCACGGGCCTTATCATAGACTCAAAATATGCCGAGCTTTTGCATGCTAAGGAGGATCCCGGAACGATACCCGTTATCCGTTCCTCTGCTATGCAGAACGGAGGAATACGCTTCCCTGCGCAAAACACGTCGGGCAAGCAATATCTTATGCCTACCGTGCCCTCCCTGTTCCAGCGCAATAAAAATATGATCATCATAAAGCGCATCCCCGCAAAGAGTGATGAAAGATTTCTTAACTGCGCTATGTACTTTGCAGGTCAGCGCCCGAATAACCAATACATATCAACGCACAACAAGATCAACTTCATAGACACAAAGAATATGAAGGACGAGATGAGCGCGAGATTTACCTTCGGCTTGTTTGCAATACTTAACTCCACGATATACGACAGGTATATTTCCATTCTGTCAAAATCAAAGCAGATAAATTCAAAGGAGCTTAAGTTCCTGCGCCTGCCGCCGCGCACGGTTATCGAAAACATTGGCTTCCGCCTTATGTCTCTTAAGCAGACAAGCGTTGCCGCTTGCGACTCGATAGTTAATCCCACATTCCACATCAAGGAAAAATAATTAAACTGCTCCGCAGCAAAGGCACGGAGCAGTTTTTGATAAGAAAGGAGAGCATATGAAGAAAACCGTAATAGGCATTATGGCGCACGTTGACGCCGGTAAGACCACGCTCTCCGAGGCATTGCTTTTTGAAAGCGGAGCTATAGACAGGCTTGGACGCGTTGACAAGGGAGATGCATTTCTTGACACGCATTCGGTAGAGCGCGAGCGCGGAATAACCGTTTTCTCAAAGCAGGCAAGATTCTCTGTCAGAAATACCGATTTCATTCTTCTTGATACGCCGGGACACGTGGATTTTTCCGCAGAAACGGAGAGGACTCTCGCACTTCTTGATTATGCAATTCTGGTGATAAGCGCCCCTGACGGAGTACAGAATCACACCCGTACTCTGTGGCAGCT
>JAZRLU010000183.1:0-2111 GCA_045647045.1 Eubacteriales bacterium | reverse complement strand
CTTACATCTGTAGCAGGTGCCAACGTTGTGAGAACAGGGCTCAATGCGTACAAGGAAGCCGCCCTCCTTAAGGTCATCAACTATCATACTGCGTGCATCGTAGCGGTCAAGACCTGCGTATTTGCCGCCCCACTCCGCGCTAACGGTCGCATCGTCGTTCATTACCTTTATTATTTCAAGATCGTGGCGCTTGCCTACCTCGAAGTCGTTAGGATCGTGCGCAGGGGTGATCTTTACGCAGCCCGTACCGAACTCGCGCTCAACGTAATCGTCTGCAATAACGGGTATCTCTCTGCCAACGAGGGGGAGAATAAGAGTTTTGCCTACAAGGTGAGCATATCTTTCATCCTCGGGATGTACGGCAACGGCGGTATCGCCAAGCATAGTCTCGGGACGGGTGGTAGCTACGGTAACGTACTCGTCCGAGCCCTTAACGGGATATCTGATGTGCCAGAAGCTGCCTTCCTTCTCTACGTACTCTACCTCTGCATCCGAAAGCGCGGTGCGGCAGTTGGGGCACCAGTTGATGATGCGGTAGCCGCGGTATATAAGGCCCTTGTTGTAAAGGTTAACGAATACCTCGCGTACAGCACGGGAGCAGCCCTCGTCCATAGTGAAGCGCTCGCGGCTCCAGTCGCAGGACGAGCCAAGCTTCTTAAGCTGATCTATAATACGGGAGCCGAACTTGTTTTTCCAGTCCCATACTCTTTCAAGGAATTTCTCTCTGCCGAGATCGTATCTGGTAAGCCCCTCGTTTACTCTGAGGTTTTCCTCTACCTTTATCTGCGTTGCGATACCTGCGTGGTCTGTACCGGGTACCCAAAGGGTGGAATAGCCCTGCATACGTTTGGTACGGATAAGGATATCCTGAAGGGTCTGGTCAAGTGCGTGGCCCATATGAAGCTGACCTGTTACGTTAGGCGGGGGGATAACTATGGAATAGGGGGGCTTTTTGGGATCGGGATCGGGCTTAAAATAGCCGCCCTCACACCACTTGTCATAAATGCGCTCTTCAAACTCGCGCGGGGAATAATTCTTTGCAAGCTCTTTCATTTTTATATATTCCTTTCGGTTTTTAATCTCTTTTATGCGGTACCGTCGTGGTACAAAACAAAGATATACGTATAAAAAATGCGTTTTTTCTTGTATTCTGTCAAAAAGAAAAGCCCCAAGGTCGGAAAAATGACCTTGGGGCGAATAAATCGCGGTACCACCCAATTTCGGATGAAATTCATCCCTCTTATCTCTTAACGCGAGAGCACGTCGGGCTCTACCCGGATATATATCCGCTCTTCCCGATTAAAACGAAGCTACCTTCATCCGCCACCGCCACAGCCTTGCACCATGCGGCTGCTCTCTTCAGGTCGGTAAAACGGACTACTCCTCTCCGAGTATAGGTGCATAGCACTCTACCCTGCTATTTTAGCATAAAGCGCCGCACTTGTCAATAGATTTTAAATATTTGTTATTTATAGGTGGGGTAAACAAGCTTTGTCTCGGTTGTCATTGTGGCGTATGCCTCGTCAAGCAGCCCCTCAAAATCAATGCGCTCAAGCTGCGCCATAACGTCCTCGATGCGCGGCTGTGTTCTCGGATGGCGGGGGGTGAACACCGTGCAGCAATCCTCGTAAGGAAGGATAGAGGTATCAAACGTGCCGTACTTGCGCGCCTCGATAATGATCTCGGACTTATCAAGACCAATGCAGGGGCGAAGCACGGGGATGTTAACCGCGGAATCGGTAACGCCGATAGCGGCAAGCGTTTGCGATGCAACCTGACCAAGGCTCTCACCCGTAATAAGGCATCCGCACTTAAACTCGCGCGCGCACCTCTCGGCAAGGCGCATCATAAACATACGCAGAAGGAGGGTGAAGTAATCCTCCTCACAGTTATCGCGCAAAACCTCCTGCACGTGGGTCAAGGAGATGATGTGCACGTTGATGCGCGAGCAGAACTCGCACATTTCCTCAGCAAGCGTGAGCACCTTCTGCAGGGCACGCTCGGAGGTGTAGGGGAAGGACTCGAAGTGGAGCGCCTCGATCTCAAGACCTCTCTTTGCCATCATACAACCCGCAACGGGAGAATCGATACCGCCCGAAAGAAGAAGCAAG
>JAZRLU010000182.1:0-13750 GCA_045647045.1 Eubacteriales bacterium | reverse complement strand
CACAGAACGACATGGCTACGATCCGACTTCCTTAACCTCGTAGGAAAGCTTATCTGCATCAGAGCTCATGCTTGCATACCAGCCTACGAAGGTGTAACCCTCACGTACAGGCTCCTTGTAATCTGCACTAAATGCAAGCTTGCCGCCGATGGTGCTCATGCTATCAATTGCGGATGCGCCCTCACCGGTTACGAAGTTAAGAACGTACTCGGGTGCATCGCCGTTGGTCTGTGCCCATTTAGCGTAAAGAGTGGTATCTGCGGTTATTGTAGCAGCCGTGAAGCTATAGGGCTGTGTGAGAGCCGCATCACTATACCAGCCAAGGAATACGTTTCCGCTCTTGGTGGGATCTGCGGGAGCGCCGAATGTCTTACCGTTGATTACGGTAACGGCTGCAACGTCGGATCCGCCGTTGGTATTAAAGCTTACGGAGTAAGGAATCTTTTTGAGATACTCGGTAGTTTTATCACCCTGCGTAAGTGCAAGAGTGCTTCCGTTCAGCTTTGCGGTTGCAGTGCCGTCGGAATCTCTGAAGAAGTCGAAGGTGATATCGCTTCCGTTTATCGTATATTCTCCCGATTTGTTATAGCCGGGGCCTGCTATGGTGAACTTGTTTCCGCCATGGAGCGAGATAACTACTTCACCTTCGGCAACGTCATAATAATAGACGCCCGTTTCAGCACCTTCGGAAAGTACCGGAGTGGTGCCGGAGTCCTGGTTCACACCGATCACGATAGCAACGATAACTGCCGCGATAAGAAGTACCGCTGTTGCTGCAAAGGCGTAGAACCATTTGTTGATTTTCTTGAAATCAAACGCGTTCATGATGAACCTCCTGTATTGTTTATAATCTTTTGGTTGGCATTTATATGCGGCGGTGTATGCATATAAGCGCGAGTATAAAAAAGATTTACAACTATTTTACTACTGCATTCGCAATTTGTCAATAGTTTTTTAACAATTTACGGAGGAAAATTGAATTTTTTTCTACAATACTTTCATTTTGCATATCTTGGTATAGCTTTTTGGAACTTGATTTAGTTAAAATGCATAGCTGAATTTTTTCGTTTTTGTAAAAACGTTCACAATTTAGATTGAGAAAGTGATCGCGCGATAAATCATTAAACTTACGTGCGCACATACCGGTGAGCGCGAAATATTTATAATAGGAGCTTCGGCACGCTCGAAAAATGCAAAACAAGACTTTAGCATGTGAAAATGCAAAAAATACCGTTAAACAATTCGCAACCCGGCAGCTGTTTTAATTCGTATGAATAAATATGCATAATATCCATGCATATTCAGTGTTTTTGGCCTTTTTTATACCTTTGAGCTTTGCGTTTGCAGAAGAATTTTTCAAAAAAAGCAAGCAGGCATATCCAACCTAAAAAACGGCGGATATGCCTGCTTATATGCATTTTTGCAGCAATTTTGTCTACATTATTATTATTTATGATATTTCTTTCCTGCGATTATGGTAAACGAGCGATAGATCGCCTCGTAAAGCACAACTCTCATCAGCTGGTGGGGAAAGGTCATCTTTGATACCGAAAGGCGCAGGTCGCACTCCGCCTTCACTCGCTCCGAAAGCCCGTGAGACGAGCCTATTATAAGGGTAAGCTTTCCGCGCGTGTCTGCGGCATCCTTTACAATGCCGGCAAGCTGCTCCGAGGTAAACTGCCTTCCTTCAACGCAAAGTGCGATCTTGTATGAATCCTTAGGTATAGCGGCTATCACGCGATCTGCCTCTGCATCAAGCGCCCTCGCTACGGATGTAGGATCGTCCTCGTTGCGCACGGGCTCCTCCTTCAAGGATATCTCGTCAAGCTTTGCATATTGCATAAGGCGTTTTTTGTATTCCGATACGGCATCCCTGAGGTAGTCCTCCTTAAGTGTGCCGATTGTTATAACGGTAAGCTTCATTTTTTGATCCTCGCAAGCCTCTTTATAGCGCCGCGCAATGCCTCAACAGCCGCATCAAGCTCCTCATACGTATTGCGCACTCCAAGGCTTATACGTATAGAGCTATCCGCCTCCTCTGCGGATCTTCCGTATGCGATAAGTGCACCGGAAAGGTGTGCGGAGTTTGACGAGCAGGCAGAGCCGCTTGATACGTACACACCCTCGCGTGAGAGGTAGTGAAGAAGCGTTTCGCTTTTAATGCCGTGCACGGTAATGTTGAGTATATGCGGAGCGTGGCTTTCGGGCAGGGTAAGAGAGATGCCCTCAAAGTCGGCATCCGTGCTGAGTTTTTCTATAAGATACGTGCGCATAGCGTTAAGCCTTGCCGTGCTTGCGGTAAGCTCGCGGTAGCCAAGCTCTGCCGCAACGCCGAATGCGGCAATAGCGGGCACATTTTCCGTGCCGGAGCGCAATCCCGCTTCCTGACCGCCGCCGAGTATCTGTGCCGCGATACCCTTGTTTTTAATAACCGAGTTGTCTATAACAAGTGCACCAACGCCCTTTGGTCCTTCGATCTTGTGGGATGATATGGTTATCATATCGGCGCCGATGCTCTTTTTGGTAAACGGCAGCTTAAGATAGCTTTGCGTTGCATCAACGTGCACTATAGCCTCGGGGGCATTTTGCTTCACGCGGCGCGATATCTCGCTTATATCGTAAAGCGCGCCCGTTTCGTTGTTTACCATCATAACGGTAACTAAAACGGTATTCTTCGTAAGCGCCGCATCAAGCGCATTAAGATCGATAATGCCACCCCGTGTAGGGATCTTTACTATCTCATATCCTTCGGATGCAAGCTTTTCAAGCGGCATGTTAACGGATGCGTGCTCACCCTCTGTGGTAATTATTCTTGAGCCCCTGCGGTAGCGCTCCTTAGCGTATGCGCGCCCAAGTATCGCTAAATTATTAGCCTCACTGCCCGATCCTACAAACACCACCGTGGACTGGCTGTCCTTAAGTGTCGTAAGTATGCGCGATCTTGCCGCATCAAGCTCTTTTTCGGCGTTAAGCCCCATAGCGTGTAAAGAAGAAGGGTTTCCAAAGGTGCTTTCCGCAACCTCTATATACTTGTCCCTTGCCTCGCTTCGCATCTTTGTGGTTGCACTGTTATCAAGATATATAAGCATCAGTAGGTCACCTTATCGCAGATCTTTTTGATCACGTCGAGGTTCGCGCTGTAGCTTTCCTCGGTAGCGGTATACGTGAAAACAAATCCGTCGGTAGTAAGCATGCCGGTATCGGCGATCGCAAGTATCTGATATACGTGATAGGTAGTTCCTTGATACACGTAGGTGTATTCGTATGAAAATGCGCCGCGACTGTTGCCAAGGGTGCATGCCGTGTCAATATTTATCTCGGTTACAGTACCGAAAAGCTCCTCAAGCTGCGCTTTTCTGTTCTTCCAGTAATCACTTACAACCACACCCGTTTCGTGTGCCGTTGTAAGGCTTACCGTAGATCCGTCATCCATACGGCACTCAACAATACCGCTTGACTGTACTACCTCAAAGCTCTCGGGTACCCAAAGCGAGAATTTCGCTACCGTCTTATTTGATACAAGCACGTATCCGTCAGCATCGGTCTCACGGTCCGCGGCGTCGGCACCTTCGTTAAGTGCGCAATACTTGAAGTTATCGATGATCGCCTGTCTTTTTTCGCGGAAGTAATCGTACTGCGTCATCTCTTCGCTTGATCTGTTCGTTCTGTAAGAGGTAAAGGTGAATATACCGAGTCTGTCACCGTAAACGGAAAGTATCTGCAGGGTGCGGTACTTTGTCTCACCCACGTCATAATCGTATACAAAGCTCGTCGCGCTCTCGGCATTGCCGAAGGTCACCGACTGGTTATCTATATTGAGAGTGTATTCGTAAGGGAAGGATGCCATGCTTGCCGCGAAATATTCGCCAAGGGGTACACCGGGCATATCCTCCGTAACAAAGGTTGCGGAGCTCTTATCAATGCTTGAGGCATACGCCGCGCTTATTCTTCCCGTATTACCTACCACCCATTCCTCGGGCACGTAGAAGTAGTAGCCAACAGCTTCGCCGCCGCACGCAAGCTGCATTCCCTCGGGCAGCTCTTCGTCATTGCCGCACGCGGTAACGGTAAGCACCGTGGCTAAAAGGAGTATAAAGAGTATGATCTTTTTCATAATTGTCCGTCCTTTGCTTTGCGTGCGCCCATCGCACGCCTTTATTTTAATTTCGTATTTTTATTTTTCGTGAAGCGCGCGTGCCTCTTTTTTGAAATCGTCTCCGCGCTCTTCAAAGCTTGCATATTTATCGTAGCTTGTGCCTGCAGGGCAAAGCACCACGTCACAGCCTGCCTCGCGCGCCATATCAAATGCACGCCGCACGGCATCCTTCATCGTCTCACACGCCATATAGCGTGTGTAGCCCGTGGGTAACAGCTCCATAACGGCTCTGCCAACCTCTCCCATAAAAATCGCACCGCGTGTAAGCGTGGGCAGTTTTTTGGCAAGCTCACCGTAATCCGCGCCCTTGCTTTTGCCGCATATGATAGCTATCGGCGGCTCGGTGTAGGATGAAAGCGTTGCAAGTGCCCGATCGGGTGAGGTGTCGATAGAGGAATCGTAAAAGCGGATGCCAAAGACGTCGCAAATCGCTTCGTTTCGGTGGCACAGCCCCGTAAAGTCGGTAAATACGCGGCTGCATATCTCCGGGGATGCTACCCCAAGCGTTGCTGCGGCTGCAAGCATAAAGTTCTTTATATTATGCCGCTCACGCCGCGGAAAGCTCGATGTGTCTGCAAACGGGTGTCCGTTAAGGAGTATCCTTCCGCGCCCGTCAAGCGTAAAATAGCTTTCCGCCGGCAAAATGCGCGATAATTCCGCGCGGTCAAGCGTATCCGATACCGCTGCAAAAAGCGGTGTATGTACGCGCTCTGTCAACAAACGCGAGTCCGCATCGATAATAAGCCCCTCGGTGCCGTTTGCCACGGCAAGCTTTGCCTCTGCGTATTCATCCATATCCGTATGCCAGTCAAGGTGATTGGGAACGATGTTCGTTATAACCGCGCGTTTTGATCTTGGCTTGCAATAGGTAAGCTGAAAGCTTGAAAGCTCTGCCGCAACCGCATTTTGTGATCCGATAAGCATAGCAAGGCTTGCTCCGTAGTTTCCTGCGGCAACGCACGGTGTTCCTGCGGCATTAAGTATGGCAGATATCAAGTGCGTTGTAGTGCTCTTACCGCTTGATCCGGTAACGGCGTAAACGTCGCACTTCGCCAAAGAAAAGAAAAGCTCGGCATCGGATGAAAGCTTAATACCCATATCGGCACATCCTGCTATATCGCGCCGATCTCGCCTTACGGATGGGGCAAGATATAAAACACTCTCCCTAAGATCATCAAAGGCGTGGCTTCCGAAATATGCAGCACTTATACCGCGCGGTACGGCGCACTCCCTATCCGATCGCAACAAAAACTCGTAATTACCATTTTTGCTGAGATAATTCATAACTCCGGCGTTGGATCTTCCCCAGCCGAAAAGCCCTACGGCGGTACGCTTGTTTGCCATATCAAAGCACCTCTATATTTTAATATTATATAATATGCTTTTCAATAGCGGCGCGTCAAAGTTTACAAAGTTTTAAATAAGATCCTCAGGGTGCGAGTCAAGTGTGCATATGCGCGCGTAGGTTTCCTTCATATAGCGCTTGTTAAGCACAAGGGATTCGTCCATTTTCGCAATATCTGTAAATACCTGCTCTATAAAGCGCATTGTTCGCGGATTGCCGTTTGCCTTGCTTCCGTATTTTTCCCAGTGCAAGAGCGGCATATCGGGAGTGTAAGACTCCTTTGCATACACCTTTGTTGCCGCGATCTTGTCGCAAACGCACTCCACGGCATATTCATATGGCATAAGCGGCAGCTCCTTACAGTCGGGATCGTACCAGTATTCTATATGATGCTTGTTGCGCCCCTTGTGATGCAGCCACGCTCGGCTCATTCCCGTTTCCCTGCGGCAAACGCCTATAGGGGAGCGGTTGCCCTGATAAAAGCAAACGCTCTCAAAAAACTCTTCGGGGCTGAATTTAGACAGATCGTGCACAAGTCCGCGCCATAATATACCGCATTTTGCGCAATTTTTAAGCACAGCGTTCTTGTGTCTTATAACAAGCGCGATATGTAAAAAGCACTTTTTTACCGTAAAGCCCATACTTACCCCCAAAAAATCTTGCGTATATATATTTTACATCAAACGCGCGCGCAAGTCAATCGCATTTTGAGAAAAAGACCGCAAAAATACAATTTTTCCGCGAGAAATAAGGAAAAATACTTTGAAAGCTACACAAGCTTGCCGAAAAAAGCAAGAATACGTTTAAAAATAAAAAATACACAAATTTTCGTACCGTTACGGTTAAAATCTTTGAAAAACAACATTTTCTCGCCAAAAAACGGCAAGATAAGAAAACTTTGCAAAACATCTTGAAAAATGCGGCTGAATATGTTAAAATATTAAGCGATAATAAAAAATATTTAAGGAGCGAGAAAATGAAAGAATTTTTAGGTAAAGATTTTCTTCTTGATTCCCCTGCAGCTTGTGAGCTTTATCACAACTATGCGGCAAAAATGCCGATCTACGATTTCCACTGCCATCTGAATCCCAAGGAAATATATGAGGATAAGCAGTACAGAAGCCTTACCGAGGTATGGCTTGGCGGAGACCATTATAAGTGGAGACTTCTCCGTCAGTTCGGTATTGACGAAAAGTACGTAACCGGTGATGCAAGTGATGAGGAAAAGTTCCGTGCATATGCAAAAACAATGGAGTATGCTATAGGTAACCCCATCTATTCCTGGACTCACCTTGAGCTTCGCCGCTTCTTCGGTATATATGACGTTCTTACCGAGGCAAGCGCCGATAAGATCTATGCAGAGGCTAATGCAAAGCTCCCCGAGCTTACCGCAAGAAAGCTTATCACCATGTCGGGTGTTAAGGCACTTTGCACTACGGACGATCCCGTTGATACTCTTGAGTATCACATTCTTCTTGCCGATGACGAAAGCTTTGATGTTATCGTAAGACCTTCCTTCCGCCCCGATAAGGCGATGAAGATAGAGCAGGCTACCTTCCTTCCTTGGATCAAGCAGCTTTCCGAGGTTGTTGGATACGAGGTAAACAGCTATGCTACCCTTAAGAAGGCTCTTAACGAAAGAGCATACTTCTTCGATGCAGTAGGCTGCGTATGCTCCGACCACGGTCTTGATACCTTTGAGTATATGCCCGCTACAGAGGAGGAGTGTGAGGCAATATTCGCACGTGCTCTCCGCGGTGAAAAGCTTACCGCAAACGAGGTAGAGCAGTACAAGGGCGCGCTTCTTATCGCTCTTGGCAGAATTTATAAGGAGCTCGGTTGGGTTCAGCAGTATCACATAGGTGCTGTACGTAACAACTCTGCACGTATGTTCAAGCTTCTCGGCCCCGATACCGGATACGATGCTATCGGTGACGGTACCTTTGCACCCAAGCTTTCCGCAGTTCTTTCCGCACTTGATGAGACTGACGAGCTTCCCAAAACCGTTCTTTACTGCCTCAACCCCCGCGATAACGAGGTTCTTGCGGCAATGATGAACTGCTTCCAGGACGGTAAGACCCGCGGTAAGATCCAGTTCGGCTCCGGCTGGTGGTTCAACGATCAGAAGGACGGTATGCAAAAGCAGATGGAGGCTCTTATGCAGGTAGGTCTTATCTCGCAGTTCGTTGGTATGCTTACCGATAGCCGTAGCTTCCTTTCCTACACCCGTCATGAGTATTTCAGAAGAATACTTTGCTCCAAGCTCGGTGCTCTTCTTGAAAACGGTGAGTATCCTTACGATATTGAATTCGTTGGTAAGATCGTAGAGGATATCTGCTTCAACAATTCCTGGAATTACTTTGCAAAATAAAGCATTCGCTTTCCGTATGGCTGTCTCTTATTGGGGCAGCCATACCCATTAGGAGTTAAAATGAGTCAGATAATTAAAATAAATGATTTTTCCGCACCGCAGCTTGATATTTTCGTCAGGCTTACGGGCGCAGAGCTCCGCCGCGGTATGGAAGAGGGGCAGGGAATACTTATTGCCGAAAGCTCCATAGTTGTAGACGTGGCGTTGAGGTCCGGTATAGAGCCAATAGCCCTCCTTACGGACCAAAGGCTTCTTGAAAGTGAATCCGTAAAGGGAATAATTGAAAGATGCGAGGGCGTACCCGTGTACGCGGCACCTACCGAGGTTTTGCGCAGCCTTACGGGATTCGCACTCACACGCGGTGTGCTTTGCGCTATGAGGCGCCCCGTGCTGAGTTCCGTAGAGTCGGTAGTAGAAAATGCACGACGTATAGCGATATTTGACGGTATTACTGATGCGGCAAACATAGGTGCGCTTTTCCGTTCCGCGGCAGCGCTCGGCGTTGATGCCGTTTTGGTCACCTCCACCTGTTGCGATCCCCTTTGCCGCCGTGCGGTAAGAGTAAGCATGGGTACCGTTTTCCAGGTTCCCTTTACCGCGATAGGCGAAACCGAGGAGCAATGGCAAACGGAGGGCATGGCACTTTTGCGCTCGCTTGGCTTTAAGCTTTGTGCAATGGCGCTTTCGGATGACTCGATATCCATAAGCTCACCCGTGCTCCGCAGTGAAGAAAAAATCGCTCTCGTTCTCGGCACAGAGGGCGCAGGGCTTGCTCCCCGTACCGTTTCGGGATGCGATTACACGGTTAAAATTCCTATGGCTCACGGCGTTGATTCGCTCAACGTTTCCTGCGCCGGTACGCTCGCATTTTGGGAGCTTTGCCGCTAAAAAACATCGCACCGGTAGGCACTTATTTGATTTTTCAGAATAAATAAAATAGCCCGTGACTCTTAGAGCCACGGGCTTTCTGTTTATGCTATGTAAATAAAAGTTTACATTATTCGTCGTCATTGGCAGGCGCGTTTGAATTGCGGCATATAGGCTTGAATTCACACCACTTGCACACAGAGCTCTTGCCGCGCTTTTCACGCAGGGGCTTTGCGCAAATATCGCCAAGCACCATCTTTGTGCATTCATCACTCACGATCCTGTTCATTGTTTCCGTTATTTCA
Organism: Eubacteriales bacterium; assembly: GCA_045647045.1. Lineage (GTDB taxonomy): Bacteria > Bacillota > Clostridia > Oscillospirales > CAG-272 > UBA1740. Next base: position 4,706 of record JAZRLU010000182.1, on the reverse strand, counting down.
TTCCAGCGCTCAGCGGTGTAAAGCTTTGCCTTTGAGTAGGCATCGGGATCACCGTCCGCCTTGAACTTAACCGGAATGAATTTGCCGTTCATAGCGCCTATAGATGTACTGTCGTTAAGCAGCATACCCTCGCGTATCTGCTTTTTCTTCGCTTCCTTAAGCGCCTCGTCGGCATCGTTCTTCTGTATCCTGCAGCCGCTGACGTTCGCCTTAACGTAGATAACTCCGGCAGGTATCATCTTACCCTCACTGCCAACTCCGATAGCGGAGCGGAAGGATTCCTTTTCGCTCTCAACTATAGACTTAAGGTAAAGGAACATCTGCAGGTTTTTACCTTCCTCAATGTCACTCGGCTTAAAGTCCTTCGCACCCGTTTTGTAGTCTATAACTCTTACGTAAACGTCATCACCGCTTTGGTACGTGTCAACTCTGTCAACCTTACCGCAGAAATATATCTCGCGCCCGTCCTTGGTCTTGAAAACAGAGGGCTCGGGTGATCTGCGCGAGGTCTTGTCAATGCTGAGCTCAAAGAACACGGGCTCAAATTCGCAATCCGCAAATTCATCGCAAAGGCTGTCTATAAGCGGCATTGAGTATTTGCAAAGGTTTTCTATGGTCACCTTAAGTCGCATCGGCAATTCGCCCGCACCCTCAAATGCAGCCGTTACGTATTTGGTGGCTACTCTTCGTACAAGATCGTCCTTTTGTTCCTCGGTGATCTCGCCTATGCGCTTACCGTTTTTCTTAAGCTCCGCAAAGAAGTTTTCAAGTATAGAATGTATGAAAATACCGATATTGCGGTTGTCAAACTCAACACGCTCCTCGGCGTGCAGATGCAGGTCATAGGTGCAGAAGTAGCTCATCGGGCATCCTATGTACTTTTCAAGTCTGCTCTGGCTCATGTCTATGCTATCACCGTATATGGCATCAAGCGTGTCCTTAGAAAGGCACAGAGAGCTGTTTCGTATAGGAGCCTCGCTTATAACTATCTTACCGTTGTCTCCCACTGCAACAAGCGCATCACGCACGGATTTTGTGTCGTGTGCGGCAACGTTAAGATGCTCTATCGCGTACTCGCGTGAGAATATCTTATCGCACGGCATAAGGTCGGAAAGCTTTGCGGGCGTTATCGCGTTGCCGCTCAGCGCAGCGATCCTTCCTATCGCATCGGATACCGGCGAGGGCTTAAAGCCTGAGTCAAATGCGGGATACGTAAGCGTAACCGTCTCGGTAGCATAGGATATCGCGCGTGACAGATAGTAAAGCTCTGCCGCACTTTTCACGTCGGTGTCTGCCTCGATACCAAGTCCAAGCCCACCGAGTATATACTTATCCTTATCGGTGAAATATCCGTCGTCGTCAACCGCCATAGGGAATTTACCCTGATTCAAGCCGATCACGTAAACGTGCTTTTTGCCGTACATACGCGCCGTGCTTGCAGATGCCGCACTTACTTCATCGGAAAAGGCGGGGATCCTACCTATATCCGTCTCGGCAAACGCCGTTTTCAAAAGCGTAACGAATACCTTAGGCGTAACCTTAAGATCGCCAAGCACCTCGTTCATTCCGTCAAGCGTATCGCATATCGTGCGCCAAAGCTTGCTTAAGGCATACCTGCGCGCGCTTCCCTCGGGGAATAGGGTGCTCTTTGCATCATCCTTAAGCCTCTTTTCGATATTCAGCTTCGTTAAAAATTCATAAAGAACGCAAAGCTGGTCCTTAACCGTGCTTGCACTCTCAAAGCCTGCCGCAAGATCCGCAAGCGGAGAAATAATCTGCTCACGCGCGGAGTTTATGCGCAAAAGCTTTTCCTCGGCGTGCTCGCTCCTGCGCGAGGTGTAGCCGTCGGGGTTCATATTCCATACCACCCCATCGGTAAATCTCGTACCGTCTATCTGCCACTTTTCCGCATAAAGCTCAAATTCATCCGCCAGCGCTCTTTCAACGCCCGAGAGTGCGCACTTGGAATAGGATATTACGTCGCGCCTTGAAAAACCGCCAACCGACGCTTCAATTGCGCTGTAAATAAGCTTTATAGCCTCAAAGGACGATATGTCGGAGCGCACGGAAAGGAACAGGGGCACACCCGCCTTTTCAAACGATACGTCGATGATGCCGTCATACTCCTCAATATTGCGCGCCATAACCGCAAAATCCGAATATCTTGCGCCGCTCATAACGCGCCTCTTTATATCCTGCGCGATAAAATCGCACTCCTCATACGGGTCATCGGCTTCAAAGATCCTGAAGCCCGAGGTATCCTTAAGTGCCTCGCGGTCAATCTTGCATCCGCTACGCCACAAAAGGGTAGCTATCTCGGTGATAAGCGGTGTGCTTCCATCCCTTCCGTCAAGCTGCTTGCGCTGAACGTCTATTCCCGCCTTTGCGGCAATGCGTGCAAGGGAAAGGTGCGTTTTCTTTAGCTCGGTGTACTCAAAGGAATCTGCCGCATGCTTCGGCAAGCCGAGGTTTACGGTTACGTCAAGATTTCTTATAAGCACGTCTATTATCGCAAGCTGCGGCTCGGTAAAGGATGTAAATCCGTCTACGTATATCTGTGTTCCCGAAAGAAAGGCGCAACCCGTGTCGGCAAGCTTGCCGCGTGCAACCGTAAGCGCATCGTCTGCATCGGTAAAATGTCTGTTAAGCAGCTGCTTGTAAAGCGGTATTACCTGCGCTATATCGGAAAGCTTGTTTATAAGGCGGCTATCCGTGCCGGCGGATTCCTTTTCAAGGCTTATTGCCGCATCCATAAGATCTGCGGAATCAATAGCTTTTGCCTGCATTTCGCGCACGGCGGCAAGCATTCTTGTAACGCTTCCTGCATTAACCTCGCCCTTAGCGCAGGTCTTAAGCAGGGGCGAAAGCTCTGTCAGCGTGCGCCACATTATAAGCGCCTTTTTTGCCTTGGTGGCAGAGTTTCCGCTGATTCCTCCAAGATTCCTGAAAACAAGATCCGCAAAGCGCGTAAAGTTCGTAACCTCAAGCGTCAGTGCCGCAGACGGGGGAAGTATATCGGTCATCTCTCGCTCGCGCGCAAGCGTCTCTTGCTCCGGAACTATTACAACCGTGCGCCGCCCCTGTGCTACAAGGCGTTCGATCTCTTTTATACAGTATTCGTGGCCACCTGCAAAAAAGCCACCCTCTATAAGCTTAAGCATCAGCTCTCTCCTCCTAAATAAGACTTGTTGATGCGGTATCCCTCACCCCGCGACGATATTATTATGCGCTCTTGCCCGATCTCCAGCTTTTCGCGCAGATAGTGGATATAAAGATTAACGAGCCTGTCGTTTCCTTCATCCCATACCGTGCTCATTATCCGCTCGCGCGTTACGTAACCGCCGCCACTTTCGTACAAAAGGGAAAAAAGGGCATACTCGTGAGTTGTAAGAGCAATAACTCTGCCGTCAAGAATCGCACATTTGCGCTCTCTGTCTATCCCAAGGCGCGCCGTACCGCTTTTTGTCTCGGTAAGCAGCCCCTTAAGCGCTCCCACGGCAAAAGGCACGGGCAGCACGGTAGTATCCGCACCCGTATTGACCTCAATACCGCTTATCATACCGTATGAGTCCGTTATCTCGCTAACGGTTATTTCGGCATTTTTTTGCGCAATAAGCTCGGCACATTCGCCAAGCTCAAGCTCTATTTTCCTTTTCAGATATTTGTCGTTTATAAGCAGAGATATCCTCATTGTGCCGCACTTTCTAATTTATTAGTAAATCAATTATATCCCTTGGCGGCTCAAATGTCAATATTAAAAAGATATTTGAAAGCAATTTTTGCAATGTTATCGGCATCAATAGCAATTTTTGCAATTTGTTTATTTTTTAGTATATTGTATAATATATCTGCAAATAAAAAACTCTTGTGCAAAAGGAGAAAACAAATGAAAAACGATATGATTTCAGAGCTTTATTCCATAGGCCTTATCCCCGTTATCAAAATTGAGAACGCTGATGATGCAGTACCGCTTGCAAAGGCGCTTATCGACGGTGGACTTCCCGCAGCGGAGATCACCTTCAGAACCAAGTGCGCAGCTGAGGCTATTAAGAATATTACAGATGCATACCCCGAGATGCTTGTAGGTGCGGGCACCGTTCTTACTACAGAGCAGGTTGACGCTGCAATTGCTGCAGGCTCCAAGTTCCTTGTATCCCCCGGCCTTAACCCCAAGGTTACCGCATACGCGCTTTCCAAGGGCATTCCCATGCTCCCCGGCTGCTCCAATCCTTCCGATGTAGAGGCAGCTCTTGAGGTTGGTCTTACCACCGTTAAGTTCTTCCCCGCAGAGGCTGCAGGCGGCCTTAAGATGCTTAAGGCAATGGCTGCTCCTTACGGCAACCTTACCTTTATGCCTACCGGCGGCATCAGCGCAGACAACCTTCTTGAGTACCTTAAGTTCAACAAGATCGTAGCTTGCGGCGGCTCCTTCATGGTAAAGGATGAGCTTGTTAAGGAGAAGAAGTGGGATGAGATCACCGCTCTTACCAGAAACGCTGTAAAGACTATGCTTGGTCTTGAGTTCATACATATGGGCATCAACAACGAGAACGAGGAAGAGGCTAAGAAGAGTGCAAAGCTCTTTGAGCTTATGTTCGGTATGCCTCTTCGTGAGACCAGCAAGTCCATCTTTGCAGGCGAGGCGTTTGAGTTCATGACCTCAAAGGGCCCCGCCAAGTGCAAGTCGGAGGCCAAGCGGTCTTAGG
>JAZRLU010000181.1:0-3751 GCA_045647045.1 Eubacteriales bacterium | reverse complement strand
ACGGGGCTTTACGGCATCGTAAGGCACCCTATGTACCTCGCAACCCTGTTTATGTTCCTCCCCCTGCCCCTTATACTCGGCTCATTTTGGGGGCTTATCCCGTTTGCCATATACCCGATCACCATCGTTATCCGTATTCTTAACGAGGAAAAGGTGCTTACCGAAGGGCTTATAGGCTATGCCGAATATAAAACAAAGGTAAAATACCGCCTGATACCGTTTATATGGTGACAGTTAGGGCTTGGTAAATAAAAAAGCTGTCCGAAGTGCGCTTGGCATTCGGACAGCTTTTATTTTTTGTATTTTGATCTTTATACTGCTGCGGTGAGCTTTACGGTTGCATAGCCGTCTGTAACGGTAGCAGATCCGTCTGCGGTATAGCCCTCAAGGTAGATAACGGTAGCGGTGAAGGTATCGATGCCGCTATCAACTACATTGATCCTTGCTACGCCGTTTGTGCCGGTAACCGCATAACCGAGTACAACGCCCTTGCCGTTTGTTACTGCAACGATAGCGCCCTCAAGCTTATTGCCGTCTACATCCTCTGCGATAACGGTGATAACGCTGATCTTGTTTACGGTTACGGTAAGGCTCTTTTCGCCACCGTTGTAGGTGTATACTGCGTTAAGTGCCTCATATCCTGCGGGAACGGTAACGAATACTCTGTAGCCCTCGCTCTCGTTGCAATCAAAGATAGCAACGCCGGACTCATTGGTATCAACGGGTGCAGAAACGCCCTCGTGGTTTACGGTTGCGCCCTTAACGGGGTTGCCGAACTGATCCTTAACGTTAACGATGTAGGTTGCCGCTCTCTCTATGGTGATGATCGCAGAGTTGTTGAGAAGCGCGAACTTAACGTCACCGCCGGGAGAAACGTAGCCTGCGGGAACGTTTGCGATCTGTGCCTTGTAATTATCGGTTACGGTAGTAAAGGTAACGATACCGTTTGCGCCGGTAGCATCGGGCATCTGGCAGCCTGCATCCGAGCAAAGCTGTACGCCAACGCCGGAAACGGGTGCGCCGTTCTGATCAACTACAAGCACGGTGTAAAGCGACTGACCGTCGGGAAGCTTGTTTTCATCCTCGGCATCCGTGTTGTTACCGTTATCGGTGTTATCGTTATTTACGTTGCCGCTGTTGTTGTTATCCTCATTCTGATCGGTATTGCCGTTGCAGGATGCAAGGGAGAATACCGTGCAAAGCATAAGCATTGCACAAAGGAGAATGAGAGATGCTTTTCTGAAAGCCTTCATATTTTTCCTCCATATAAGCGCAAAATGCGCGTTTTTCACTTAAAGTATAGCATCATAGTATGTATATTTCAAGTGCTTTCTTTTAATTTTTAACAAAATTGGATTTACGCGCGCGAGTGTAGGGCTTTATGCAACGTAGCAAACCGCAAATGCCCACGCGTTTTCCTTGATGATACGGGGTGCAAGCTCACCGAAGAAGCGGTTAAGCTCCGCACTGATCTCCCACCAGCCGTTATGCGCGCCGTAGCTCATAACGAATTCGTAAAGATCACGGGTTACGGGATATACGCCCGTGCTATCGTCTGCCGCCTCGCTGTATGCGCTGAACAGATCCGAATAGCTGCGCTTTTCCACAAATTCACCGTTTTCGTCATAGATATAAACGCCGTAGCCGTTGGTTTCGCAAATTTCTGCAAGAGATACCGCGTACTTTGACGAGGAATTGAGGCGCATATAGAGAATCGGACCGTTTTCATCACCAAGGTGATAATATCCGTCTGCCTCGCTGTACACCCACGTAAGAGTAGGATCGGTGATATCAAAATCGGTAAGCACTACAGACTCACCCTCGGGTGCAAGCACAAGCTTTTCGGGCGTGCCGGTTATGGGTGCCTCCTGCCAAGGCATCTCCTCTGCGCTGAAGGGAAGATCGCCAACGTGCTTTATAATAAGCGCGCCCGAAGTTGCCTTATCGCTTTCTATGCTGATAACGTATTTTGACGAGGAATCAACCGTTTCGCCTACGTTGAAGCTGCGGATCTTAAAGGTAATGCCCGCATCACTCTTAACTACCTCTGCGGTAGCATCCGTGCTTGAAACGTCGTTTTCCTGAACGTAGAACACGCCGCCGTGATAACTTAAGTTTACATTTTCGCTAAATTCTGTAGAAATAAGGTACTCTCCGCGCTCCTGTGCAACGAAGATAAAGTAGTTTTTACCCTCGAATAACTCAACACGGTACCCACCCTTTGTAAGGATATAGGCATCTGCCTGCGTACCTGTATAATCGAATCCGAAGGTAAGGTGCTCCTTGCCGTTCGTGCCGGGAGCATCAAAGAGTGTTAAGGTAATTTCGGGGGTTGCCGCATTCAATACCGCGCTATCGTAATAAAGAGGCTTTGAATCGGGGCGTGCGAGCTCTAACGTGTACTCACCGTTTTCAACCGTGCCGCTGACGGTGCCGTCTGCACCCGTCATTTTCATTTTAACGCTTTCCCCGTTTTGCATAAGCTTAACTACGATATCCGACACGGGGTTGCCGAATACGTCCTTTACCGTTACGGTATAGCTTATATCGCTATTTTCTGCCGAGCCGTTATCGCCGCTGTCATTATTATCCGAGCCGTTATCGCTGTTGCAGCCCACAAGCACAAGGCAGGCGGAAAGCAGAATGCAGGTAAAGAGAAGCAGATAATTGATCTTTTTCATTTTAATCTCCTTGTTTTAAGGTTAAGCTTGGGGCCGTACGCTTATGCGACAGCCCCTTTTTTTGCCGCACCGAGGAAAATTCCTACCGATGCGAAAGCCTATACCTTATGCGTTGGGGATCCACTGCCAGTCGGCGTCGATCACGTCATAGAAGTAGCAAAGCTTTACCCAAGAGTTTTCAACGTTTGCGAAGGTGTACTTATCCATAAGCTGCTGAAGAAGGTTTGCAAGCTCTGCGTTTACCTCAACACAGCCCTTTACGTTGATATCGTCACCCTCGGTGATGATCTGCTCGTAATAAGATCTTGCAAGCTCCGTCATATCCCTACCCGTGCCGTGGAATACGCCGTGCTTTATATCGTCCATCTTGTACTCTGCGTAAAGCGAATCATACTGAGTGCCCCAAAGCTGCTTAAGCTGTGCCTCTGTATAATTCTCGTAGTAGTAAAGTGCAGCATGGTCATCCTCGCTCTTAGAGAAGTCAAAGCCGCCCTGTTCTATAACCTGGTAAAGAGCCTTTTCACCGAAGATAGCGGTGAACATAGTGAAATCTGCATAAATTCTGGAGGTACCCATAGTACCGTCTGCAAGAACGTTGTAGTAGTAACCGTCAGCCTCGTTAAGAACTACCTTAACACCGCCTGCGATGATGGTATTTGTCATATTACCGTTCTCATCGGTGGTGGTGGTAAATGCAGCACCGGGAGAAAGTGCGCGGAAGTAATTGTAGGACTCGCCAAGATACTCGATCTTGAAGCCGAAGCCGCCTACGTAGTACATATCATTGAAAGCAATATCGATGTAGTAGGACTTGCCCGCCTCGAGATATGCGTAGATGTATACGTTTTCATCCTGCTCTGCAGCAAGTATTCTCTCGCAGCGGTCATACTGAAGTGCAAGCGTACCGTCCTCATAGAATATCCAGCCCTCAAGGAAGGTATCGTTGGAATTGGATATGAAATTAGAGGATATCTTATACACGCCCGATACCGTAGGCTTAAGCTCATACCACAGACCAAGTCGGAGGCCAAGCGGTCTTAGGAAGACAATTAGGGGCTACAACTCCTTGG
>JAZRLU010000180.1:0-1375 GCA_045647045.1 Eubacteriales bacterium | reverse complement strand
GGCACCGTCACCGTAAACCATAACCTCAACGTGCTTGCCGGTACGCTCAAGAATGCGGCTCTGTACGTCAAGCACAAGATCGCGGCACTCGCGGGGGAAGAGCTTAACGTTGCTCTCAGTGGACTTGTTAGAGCCGAGAAGACCGTACTTCTCATTGTATCCGGAGCCGTTTACGGGTGCGTTCATAATATCGTCAAGACCGAGAACGATCCTTGCACCTGCAGCCTTAAGGATGCGCTTGGTGCGTGCACGTGTATGAATATCGCAGGTAAGAACGGTATCTGTATAGTTAAGTATCGTCTTGGGGCGGTTAGCAAAGATTATCTCAACCTCAGAACCTGCCTCACGGATGATGTTGCCGTAGTATTCAACGTAATCAACGCCGGTGAACTCGTGCTTGTTTTCGCCAAACAGCTCACGGTACTTTTCAAGCGTAAGCACGTCACTGTAGGGGTTGATGCCTGCCTCGTCAAGCTTGTCAAGGCTTACAAGCTCGTTACCAACCTCGTCGGAGGGGTAGCCAAGCATAAGAACGATCTTCTTTGCGCCCATTGCGATACCGCGAAGGCAAATTGCAAATCTATTTCTCGAAAGGATAGGGAAGATAACGCCGACGGTACCGCCGCCAAGCTTTGCTCTTACGTCATCTGCAATGTTGTCAACGCTTGCGTAATTGCCCTGCGCACGTGCAACGATAGATTCGGTCATGGAAATAACGTCTCTGTCGTTAAGAGAAAATCCCTCGCACTCTGCAGCCTCTATAACGCTATCGGTAACGATTTTTGCAAGATCATCACCCTGTCTGATTATGGGGCATCTGATGCCTCTGGAAACTGTGCCAACTCTGCGTTCCTTTGTATTGCTCATATCTTTCATCCTTTCTTCGGTCGATTTTGTATTTGAAAATCACCCAGTTGGTTATTATATCATATTAGAGGTAATTTTTCAAGTAGTTTGCACAAAAAAATGAAAAAAATGCAAAAGAAATAAAATCTTTATAAATGCTTGTATTATTCTCGGCAATATGATAGAATATAACAAATAACTATTTTGCGAGGATTTAAAATGGCATTAACGAAGGAGCAATACCGCGCGTTTGGTGAGGTGCTGAAAAGCGAGCTTATTCCCGCTATGGGATGCACGGAGCCGATAGCAATAGCATACCTGTGTGCAAAGGCGCGTGACGTTCTCGGCGCCTTTCCCGAGAGCTGCGAGATTTCGGTAAGCGGAAATATAATAAAGAATGCAAAAAGCGTTGTAGTGCCCCATACGGGCGGTATGCGCGGCATAGAGGCGGCGGCTATCGCAGGCATCGTTGCAGGGGACGGCACGGCAAGGCTTGAGGTGCTCTCGCACATCACGAAAGAGGATATAG
>JAZRLU010000179.1:0-4971 GCA_045647045.1 Eubacteriales bacterium | reverse complement strand
CGGCTGGATCTATAACAGATGCCACCTTATCGGCCATCAGCTTACGGGTGAAAATGATAACGAGAAAAACCTTATAACCGGTACAAGATATCTTAATATCGACGGTATGGTCGGCTTCGAAAATATGACGGCGGACTATATCAAGGAAACGGGCAATCACGTTATCTACCGCGTAACTCCTATTTTCTTTGAAAATAACCTTCTCCCCTCGGGCGTTCTTATGGAGGCTTACTCCGTAGAGGATGAGGGCGAGGGTATCTGCTTCAACATCTTCTGCTACAACGTGCAGCCCGGCGTTTTCCTCTATTACGAAACGGGCGATAACTGCCTTATGGGCGAGCAGGGAAGCGATACTACCGAAAGCGGTATAGGTCTTATAACTCCCGGCAGCGGCAACGCAGGCGATAATAACACCGCCACCAAGCCCGAGGGCACTACCCCCGATAGCGGTATTACCGACAGCACCACCCCCGAGGGTGGCAGCACCGAAAACAATAAAGGATTTAATATAGCAGACGTGCCCGCACACTCGGGCACGCCTTACTGTATTATAAACGGTAATCAGCCTTTTTTTACGGAGGATATGCTCGTAACAGAGGCGTATGAGCATTATTCCGATCTTGATTCCCTCGGCAGATGCACCGAGGCATTGGCTTGCCTCGGCAAGGAGCTTATGCCTACGGGGGACAGAGAGTCTCTTAACGTAAACCCCACCGGCTGGCATAACAACAGCTATTCCTGCGTTCCCGGCGGTTGGCTTTATAACAGATGCCACCTTATAGGCTTCCAGCTCACTGCGGAAAATAATAACGAAAAGAATCTTATCACCGGCACAAAGTATCTCAATAACTACGGTATGCTGCCCTTTGAGAATATGATTGCCGACTATATCAAGGAAACGGATAACCACGTTATCTACCGTGTAACTCCTATATTTGAGGGAGATAATCTCCTTGCTACGGGCGTTCTTATGGAGGCTTACTCCGTAGAGGACGAGGGCGAGGGCATTTGCTTTAACGTTTTCTGCTACAACCTTCAAGAGGGCGTAATTCTTGATTACGCAACGGGCAAAAACGAGGCTGCCGAAAAGCCCGAGCAGCCCGAAGATCCCGATAACGGTGCAGATGAGGATGCCGTGTATATCCTCAATACCAACTCTAAAAAGGTACACCTTCCCGATTGCCGCCACGTAGAGAGTATGTCGGAAAAAAACAAGCAAGAGTCTAATAAATCCGAGGAGGAGCTTACAAAGGAAGGCTATACCCCCTGCGGCACGTGTAAGCCCTTCGGATAATATCTGTCGGTATGATCCCACGGCGAGAGGGATCGCGTACCGATGCACCCTAAATAAATAAGGACCGATTCAAATGCTGATCGAAAGCATTTCAGTCGGTCCTTTTCGTTTTGTCGGCACTCGGCGTGCCGTAGCATTAATCCAAAAAGCCTACGTACTTCGAGTGTACAATACCAAGCTTGTCCTTCATATCGAGTCGCATCTCATATTCATACGCCTCGAACAGGGCATCCCACCCCATAACAAATTCTTCACCACTTAAGGTATATGTACATACCGCGCCTACTGCCGAAGGGTATATATCAAATACGCAATCATCGTATATGGCAGTAATACGCGCAAGCTTTACCGGGTACGCCTCGATAAATCCCTTTTTGTATCCCTCAATACGCCCCTTCCACGTTCTTAAAAAGGTTGCAAGCGCAGGCGGCAGCGATGGATCTTCACTGCTGAAAACCATTTTGGTATCCTTGTACCAAATATCGTGCAAGCCGGTATTGTCCATCCATTGGTAGTAAAATTCTCCGTCTGTCGGCATTTCGCGGTAAATTTTCATTAAGCATCTCCTACAGTATCCGCTGTGCGGTTATATGTGCTCCTTGTAATCCTTTTGTGATACAAGCGTAAAGGCAAGCTTGCACTCGGGGTTTTGCGCCGCACCCTTCTTTTCTGCCAAAAACGAAAGTATAACCTCAAAAAGCGTCCCGAAGTCAATAAGCTTGCTTTCATAGCACGTGCGCTCGTATATTTGGGCTATCCTCGCCTTTGCGGCAGGCTTTAATTCAAGCGCCGCAGGATCGTAAAGAAGATAAATAAAGCTTATATTCTTTTTTGCAATGCTACCCGAAAGCAAGCCCGTTGCAATGCCAAGCATATGGCATATCATTTGCTTTATATCAAATCTTGCGATCCTCTCGCCGCGCGCAAAATATTCAGCCGTGCATTGGCGCTCGTCATTAGTGGGGGAGGTAGCGATCTCAAATACGCCTGCCATTTTGCTGCTTATGTATTCGTATAGCTCACAGTAGCGCACGCTCACCTTGGTCTTTTTCGCCGTGTACGGCTCGTGGCATTTTGCCTCAACAAAAACGTGCCCGTCACCGTTATCAATATATCCGTCAAGATTAGCAACGCCGCCAACCGTGGTCGGTAGCTTCATCTCAAAGCCAAAGCCCGCTTTATCGCGTGAAAGCTCGTATATCAAGCGGCTGGACGAGCCGTAGCACGCCATTTTCGGCGGATATCCGTCCTTCGGGGTAAGCTCTCCGCCGTCCCCCTTCATAAAGCTTTCGCGTATCATCTCCGGCATATCCGCTTCATAGCGCAGCCATTCATCGTTTGTCATATAGGTAGCTCTACGCACCTCTTTACCCTCGTGCACAAGAACGTACTCACCGTCCAACCTTCCGGTCTTTAAAAGCTTGATAGCAAGGTCAAATTTTTCTGTAATAGTCATATGCTCCCCCAAACTTAAATCTCTATATAATAATACGATCCTGTCCAAAAATATTATAGCACAAATATTTTAAAAATACAAGGGTTGCTGTCGATTAGTGTGCTATCCGTTGTGGAATAATACAGATCAGTGTAGGGAAGTGTAAAGCCTATTATAGGCTTTTTATATTTTTTTGAAAAAACTTTAAAAAAGCCCTTGACAAATCCAAAATGATTTGATATAATACCAATGTTCTGCGGGAGTGGCGGAACTGGCAGACGCGCACGTTTGAGGGGCGTGTGGTTTTACCGTACGGGTTCAATTCCCGTCTCCCGCACCAATTGAGTCTAAGTTGAAACATCAGCTTAGACTCTTTTTTATACTGATTTTCAAGCCAAAGTGTACATAGCGGTGTTTTTTAAGTAAATTAACCAAAAATAAACAAAAGCGGCAGATATGCATAGATCTGCCGCTTAACTTGTATGATACAAACTTATCCGAATGCAACCGCTTTAGCGGTTATTTTGTGCTTTAAGAGGTTAGTGGTTGGCTGTTTTTCGTGTCAGGATATACGTGCTTCCTTTTTCTCGGACATAAGCTCGTTTACGTCAAACTTGCCGAGGCGGTTGCATCTGTCGCAAAGCTCGCGTGCGATCTCAGCGCGACCCTTGCCGCTCTTTTTAAGCTCGGAGTAGAGCACGGGCTTATCGATTATGTACTTAAGCTCTCCGCGCTTGAAGTAGGTAACAAATATGGGCAGATCTATGCCGCGCATGCTGCATACCTCGGCAAGCATAACAACGCCCTCGTGGAATCCCTCAAGCTCCGGCAGATATCCGTTATCCGATCTTTCGGGGAAGGCAACAACGTTGTAGCCCTCTTTAAGCGCGGCAACGCTTTCACGCATGGTTTTTACAACTCTTGCATCCTTGTAGGTGGAAATAAGGTTAAGACCGCTATAGAAAAGATGCGTAAGCGGGCTTGCTATAATGCAGAAAAGACGTGCCAGGTGGATATTCCAATGCTTTTTCTGGTGATAGTATATCTCCGACTGATATTTATAAAGCGCGGGAATGCCCGAATTCATCTCGTGCGCGCCCCACATACGGGTGGGCTTGTTAAGATATATTTCAATAGACATCGGCGCATCGGTGCCCTCATGGTTGCTTATGATAAGCGCACCGTTTGTAATTTCCTCGCCAAGATATATAAATTCAGGCTCCTTGTATCTGCCGCTCATAAGCTTCTTCAAAAATCTGAAGTAGGGCTTGCGGTACATAAGGTCCTTTTTTGTTTCACTGTTTTTCATAATAATTCTCTAATCAGTAGCTTTGCAGGCTAACGTCGTGGAAGCATTTGCTCAACGTATTTTACGGTAAAGATTATCCGGATATTGCTTCCCGGGGGTAAAAAATTGACACGTGTATACACCTTTTTTATACACAAGGGGGATTATAACACATAATTTGAAATAAATCAATACAAAAAACACTTTGTTTACAAAATACACTATTTCTATTGACAAATGTAGGGAGTTATGCTATAATACGTTTGAACAGTTGAACGATTGTTCAAATATTCAATTAAGGAGAACCGTATTGGATAACAAAGAGGTAATAGTGCGCGATGAAGAAAGGCTTTGCGAGCTTGCCGATTTTTTCAAAATATTTGCGGATTCAACGCGCATACGCATACTTGATCTGTTAGACGGAAACAAGCTGTGCGTATCCGATATTTCGGAAAAGCTCGGTATAAGCGTTTCCTGCGTTTCGCATCAGCTTAAGCTGCTTCGCGGCAGTAATCTTATAAAGTCTACGCGCTTGGGTAAAAACGTTTACTACACGCTTGTCGATTGCCACGTACACGATATTATTGAAATGGCACTCGTCCATATTGAAGAATAATCTGTAAAGGAGAAACATTATGAAATACAAATTTACTATCACGGGCATAGATTGCCCCAACTGTGCCGCAAAGCTTGCCACACTTATGGCAGATGCGGATGGCGTAGCAAGCGCCAAGATCAATTTTCTTACCGAAAAGCTTACCGTTGAATCCGACCTTACTGCCGAGGCTCTTTACGAGGTGCTTATCAAGGTAGCAAAGGGCTTTGACCGCGGTATTGAGATCGAAAAATAAGATGAAACGCTTTTTCAAAAAAATAGCGGGTGAGCGCGTGCGCATGGCTATCGGCGGTGCGCTTTTTGCCGCGGCACTCGTTACAGAGCACCTGCTTTCTGCC
>JAZRLU010000178.1:0-2254 GCA_045647045.1 Eubacteriales bacterium | reverse complement strand
GTTCTACGGCTGTACCTCTCTTTCATCCGCAGCGATCCCCGCAAGCATTACAGAGCTGCCCTCGTATACCTTCTCCGGCTGCACGTCGCTTAAAACGCTTTCTGCATACAGCAGCATAGCAAGCGTGGGCGCAGAGGTATTTTCGGGCTGCACGTCTCTTGCCACGCTTGAGTATATCACCGTCTCGGACACCGTAGCAAAATCCGACCTCGTGCGCAAATGCGGCGCAAAGAAGATCGTTATCCGCGGCAGCGCAACGGCGATAGGCGCATCGGCATTTGAGGGCTGCGAGAGCATTACTGAAATAGTAATAGAAGCAAACGTTACAAAAATAGATAAAAGAGCCTTCTTCGGCTGCAAGTCGCTGTCCTCCGTAACTCTTCCCGCAGGTGTTACTGAAATCGGTGAAAGAGCGTTTGAGGGCTGCTCGTCCCTTAGTAAAATATCCTTGCCAAACGGCTTGCGCAGCATAGGTCTTTGCGCATTCAGGGGATCGGGTCTTACGTCCGTTACCGTGCCCGATAGCGTAACGGATCTTGCCGAGTGGGTATTTGAGTATAGTGAAAAATTAAAGAGCGCAACGCTCCCTGCATCTCTTAAGACCGTAGGCAACGGTATATTCAAGCGCTGTAAGAGCCTTGCGGAGGTTAAGCTGCAAAGCGCCCCCGAGAGCATCGGCGGTTGGATATTCGAGGGCTGTGAGGCTCTTAAGTCCGTAACCGTTCCCGATACCGTAAAACAGATCGGAGAGGCGGCGTTTATCAACTGTACCGCGCTTACCTCCGTCCACCTGCCCGAAAAGCTTGAAAAAACCGGCGGATGGCTCTTTAAAAACTGCCACGCGCTTGCAAGCGTAAATATCCCAAAGGGGCTTGCCGTGCTTGAAGGCTATACCTTTGAGAGCTGCCACGCACTTACCTCGTTTACAGTTCCCAAAACCGTAAAAACGGTTTCCGAGGGCGTGTTCATATTCTGTAAAAACCTTAAAACGCTTGTATTTGAATCGGGTAATACCGCCGTTAATGCAAGGGTAGTTGAGGGCTGTACAAGCCTTGCCTCCATTACCGTTCCCGGTATGCTTAAAAATTACAGCGTATTCAATCTTCCCGCAATTTCCACGCTTACCGAGATCGCGGTTGCCGCGCCTGCGGTGCAAACTCCGTGGGATGCGTTTGTAAAGTGCACCTCGGTGCGCCGTATAGTTCTGCCCGAAGGACTTCGTAAGGTAGAGCACGGTACGTTTGGCGAATGTACCTCGCTTAAAGAGGTAGTGATACCCGATAGCGTTACCGAGATAGGTGATTGGGCGTTCAATGCGTGCGAAAGCCTTAAAACACTTAAGCTGCCCGCATCTCTTAAGAAGATCGGCGGCGCGGCATTCTCAGGCTGCAAGGCGCTGCAGTCGCTTGATATCCCCGAGGGCTGCGAGTCGATTGGCGGATATTGCTTCCAGGTTTGCCACGGGCTTAAAAGGGTAACCCTGCCGAAATCCCTTAAGGTTATGGAGAAGTCGGTATTCTATGAGTGTAAGTCCTTGACCGAGGCATATATCCCCGAAGGCATTACCGTAATCAAGGAATGGTTCTTCGGCGGCTGTGAGTCCTTAAAAACCGTCAAGTTTGCAGGTAACGTAACGTCTATCGAGGGCGCGGCGTTTTCAAACTGCAAGTCGCTTGTATCTATCGAAATTCCCGATTCCTGTGAATTTATCGGCGGCTGGTGCTTCCAGTGCTGTAGCTCTCTTCAGACAATAAAGCTTCCGAAATCTCTTAAAACCATAGAAAGATCGGTATTCCACCAGTGCAAGGCAATTCTTGAGATCAACCTGCCGGACGGTGTAAGTGAGATAAGGGATTGGACCTTCGGCGGTCTTGAATCGATGAAGAAGGTAACGCTCGGTAAGGGCGTGAAGATCATAGGCCCTGCGGCGTTTGCAAACTGCACGGCTCTTGAATCCGTAAATATCCCCAAGGGCTGTGAGGTCATTGACGAGTATGCGTTCCAGAATTGCTGTGCGCTTCGCTCACTCTCCCTGCCCGAAACCGTTAAGGTAATAGGTAAATCCGCATTCAGCGATTGTAAATCGGTAGAAAGCATTAATCTGCCCACCTCTCTTGAAAGAGTGGATGATTACGCCTTCCAGAAGTGCGATAGCCTTAAAAGCATATTCCTTCCCAAGCTTACCGCTACCTTCGGTATAAGCACATTCTGCTATTGCCGCGGTCAAGTCGGAGGCCAAGCGGTCTTAGGAAGA
>JAZRLU010000177.1:0-2903 GCA_045647045.1 Eubacteriales bacterium | reverse complement strand
GCTCTGTTTCCTTAGAGGATTAATCGGAAAGAAGCACGAAATGCTTTTTGTTGCTTGTAAGCACGCCCTCACGGGTAAGCCTTCCGATCTCGGATGAAAGCCCCGTGCGATCAACCTCAAGATAATCGGCAAGCTGTTGCCTGTCAAACGGAATATCAAACTCGTTTTTACCGCTGCGCTTTGCATATATAAGAAGAAACGCCATAAGCTTATCGCGCGTGGTGCGCTTTGATGTGATCTCTATCTTTCCGTAGGCATCTATATTTTTGCTTGCAAGATCCTTGGCAAAATTAAATATAAGATTTCTGTGGAAGCTGCAGGTATTCTCGCAGGTGCAAAGCACGCGAGAGCAGTCTATCATCATAACCTCGCACTCCTCGCTTGCCACAACCGATACCGGCATCTTATCTATTTTTGCAGCCGCAAAGGATTCGCAAAAAAGATCGGACACCCCTACGGTGCCTACTATGCTGCGGTTGCCGTAAAAATCATTTCGCTCTATCAGGGCAGAGCCGCTTAGCATAAGCCCTATGTAGCGCGAGGGCGTGCCCTCCTCAAAGATGCACTCCCGCTTACCGAAATGCATTGTTTTTGCGCCGAGGCAAGTAAGCATACGCGAAAGCTCCTCTGTGCCGATGCCGGCAAAAAGCGTGCAATCGCGCAATGCGCTAAAATACCTTTCCATATAAAACTCCGATTTTTTTAAAAAAAATTGCTTTTCCGTTGAAAATTCAACAGACTTTTCGTCTACATTATACTATAATGGTAACGTAAAATCAAGAACAGAATTAAATTTTCCTCTCCCCCGATAAAAAATCCCGACTTTGACGGGTGCGGGAGAGTGAGAGATAACGTACCGAACGGAGGAACATTTCAGTGAACATAACAAAAGACGTACTCTATATTGGAGTAAATGACAAAAGCATAGATCTTTTTGAAGGACAGTATCGCGTACCGAACGGTATAGCTTACAACTCTTACGCTATCATAGATGAAAAGATAGCGATAATGGACACCGCAGACGGTGCATTCCGCAACGAATGGCTTGACAACGTACGCCGCGCTATCGGAGCAAGGCGCCCCGATTACCTTGTGGTACAGCATATGGAGCCCGACCATTCGGCAAACATTATGCATTTTATAGCCGCATATCCCGAGGTTAAAATAGTTGCATCCCAAAAGGCATTTGCAATGATGAAGGGATTTTTCGGAACGGAGCTTGAGGACAGAAGGATAGTTGTTTCCGATGGGGACACGCTTTCGCTTGGCAAGCACGAATTGCATTTCATAACCGCGCCGATGGTGCATTGGCCCGAGGTTATTATGACCTATGACAGCTATGATAAGATACTCTTTACGGCGGATGCATTCGGAAAATTCGGCACGCTTGACTGTGATGAGCCTTGGATAGACGAGGCGCGCAGATATTACATCGGCATTGTTGGAAAATACGGTGCGCAGGTATTAAAGGTGCTTGAAAAGGCAAAGGCGCTTGATATCGCTAAAATATGCCCCCTGCACGGTCCCGTGCTTAGTGAAGATCTAAGCTACTACATCTCCCTTTATGAAACGTGGGCATCCTACCGCCCCGAGGAGGACGGTGTGGTTGTAGCCTATACAAGCGTTTACGGAAATACAAAGAGCGCGGTAGAGCTGCTTGTAGGAAAGCTTTACGAGCTCGGTGCACCAACAGTTGAGGTATACGACCTTGCAAGGTGCGATATGAGCGAGGCAACCGCGGCGGCATTCCGCTACTCGCACTTGGTGCTTGCAACCACCACCTATAATGCGGATATATTCCCGTTTATGAGGCAGTATATCGATCACCTTACCGAAAGAGGCTTCAAGAACCGCACGGTGGGTCTTATAGAAAACGGCAGCTGGGCACCGATGGCGGCAAAGATAATGCGCTCTATGCTTGAAAACAGCAAGGTAAGCTTTACGGACACGACGGTTACGGTAAAGGCGGCGCTTGACGACAAGAGCCGTGCGGACATAAGCTCGCTTGCGGAGCAGCTGTGCAAGGACTACACGCCGATTGACAAAACAAAGAACGATGCCACCGCTCTTTTCAACATAGGCTACGGCTTATACGTGATAACCTCAAACGACGGTGAGCGCGATAACGGCATTATAGTCAATGCGGTAACGCAGGTAACCAACTCACCGAACAGAGTGGCGGTAACCATCAACAAGGGCAGCTATTCGCACCACGTTATAAAGAACAGCGGCAAAATGAACCTTAACTGCCTGACAACAGAAGCACCCTTTGCGGTATTTGAAGCATTTGGCTTTAAGAGCGGAAGAAACGAGGATAAGTTTAAAAACTGCACGCCGAGCCGCTCATCAAACGGGCTGGCGGTGCTTCCGAAATACATTAACGCCTACGTATCGCTACAGGTAGAGCGCTACGTTGACCTTGATACGCACGGAATGTTTATCTGTGCGGTAACCGAGGCGGTTGTGCTCAGCAGCAAGGCAACGATGACGTATACCTACTATCTTGACAACGTAAAGCCCAAGCCTAAAACCGATTCCGTGAAGGGCTACGTGTGCAAGATATGCGGCTACGTTTACGAGGGGGACGTGCTTCCCGACGATTTCACCTGCCCTCTTTGCAAGCACGGTAAAGAGGATTTTGAAGAAATAAAATAACAGTTATATTATACATTAAAGGAGATCAGACTATGAAGAAAACCAATTTTTACGTATGCCGCCATTGCGGAAATATAATTACCAAGCTTACGGACAGCTCCGTACCCGTTAAATGCTGCGGCGAGGCTATGCAGCAGCTTATCGCCGGCACCACCGAGGCAAGCCGCGAAAAGCATATCCCCGCGGTTGTTGTTGAGGGCAATACGGTAAAGGCTACCGTTGGCTCCGTGCTTCATCCTATGTCCGAT
>JAZRLU010000176.1:0-1660 GCA_045647045.1 Eubacteriales bacterium | reverse complement strand
GTTGAAATTGACGAGGACAAACCCGTTCTCGTTGACAAGTACATCATCGGTAAGGAGGTCGAGATCGACGCGATCTGCGACGGCCGTGACGTATTCGTTCCCGGTATTATGGAGCTTGTTGAAAGAACGGGTATCCACTCCGGTGACTCTATCAGCGTATATCCCACCTTCAGCATCTCCAACAAGGTAAAGGGCACGATACTTCAGTACGCAAAGAAGCTTGGTCTTGGCATCGGCATCAAGGGTCTTTACAACATTCAGTTCATCGTTGACAAGAACGACGAGGTGTTCATCATAGAGGTTAACCCCCGTTCCTCGAGAACCGTTCCCTTCCTTTCCAAGGCAACGGGATACAGCCTTGCGGACATTGCTACAGAGGTTATCCTCGGCAAGTCTCTTAAGGAGCAGGGTATATTCGGCATCTATCCCGACGAGAAGGAAAGATGGTACGTTAAGGTGCCCGTATTCTCCTTCAACAAGATCCGCGGACTTGATGCTTACCTCTCACCCGAAATGAAATCCACCGGTGAGGCTATCGGATATGACGATAAGCTCAACCGTGCACTCTATAAGGCTCTGCAGGCATCCGGTATGCACCTTCAGAACTACGGTACCGTATTTGCTACGATAGCAGATAAGGACAAGGAAGAGGCACTTCCCCTTATCCGCCGCTTCTACGATCTCGGATTTAACATTGAGGCTACCGCAGGCACGGCAAAGTTCCTTAAGGAAAACGGCATACGCACGCACGTGCTTAAGAAGCTCGGCGAGGGCTCAAACGAGATCTGCGAGTCTATCCGTCAGGGACACATTGCTTACGTTATCAATACAAGCGACGTTGGTGCTATCGGCACCGCATCGGACGGTTATATGATAAGAAAGGCAGCTACGGAGTCTAACGTTACCATCTTTACCTCTCTTGATACGGTTAAGGTGCTTCTTGACGTTCTTGACGAGACAACACTCAGAATTTCCACCATCGACGCGTAAGATGCCGCACGGCGCTTACATAAGAGAGATAAACGTATAAGCCGCAAAGCAGGCAGCTGTGGGGCAAAAAAGCCCCGCGGCAAGCCCGTGCCGGGGCGGCATCAACGTGGGGAGGACTAATGAAAAACATATTATTTACGGTAATATCAAACGAAAAAATAGCAAAAAACACCTACCTTATGAAGCTTGCCGGTGATACGGAAGGCATCGGGGCAGGACAGTTTGTTAATATTAAGCTTGACGGCTTCTATCTTCGCAGACCTATTTCGGTATGCGATGCGGAGTGCGGCACTCTTACCCTTATATACAAGGTAGTAGGCGGCGGCACGGAAGCTATGAGCGAGATGGGTGCAGGCACGGTGCTTGACGTTCTTACCGGGCT
Source organism: Eubacteriales bacterium (assembly GCA_045647045.1). GTDB lineage: Bacteria > Bacillota > Clostridia > Oscillospirales > CAG-272 > UBA1740. The sequence goes on along the minus strand of JAZRLU010000176.1, from coordinate 288 downwards.
TGGCAACGGCTACGATACCTCCCTCTCGGGAGACAGACCTCTGCTGCTTGGCGGCGGGGTGGGTGTTCCGCCCCTCTATATGCTTTGTAAAAAGCTTATTTCCGAGGGAAAGAAGCCTACCGTCATCCTCGGATTTAACAAGGCCGATGAGGTGTTCTATAAAAACGAGTTTGAGGCGCTTGGCGCTACCGTTTTGGTTGCCACCGCCGACGGATCTGTCGGTGTTAAGGGCTTTGTTACCACCGCTATGGAGGGCATCGACTACAGCTACTTCTACACCTGCGGTCC
>JAZRLU010000175.1:0-2345 GCA_045647045.1 Eubacteriales bacterium | reverse complement strand
GTGCACGCTGCTGCGCCTGCCAGTAGCGCAAAAGAGTTTCGGGCGCTGTGGGATCGCCAAGCGTTCCTGCGCGCAGGTTTTCAAGGTTGCGCTGCCAAAGCGCCTCGCGCTGGTATTCCGAGCCTCCGTCGGGGTCTGTAGAGAAAAGATAGGAGTCGTCGTATACCGGCGTGCCATCCTCCGCACACACGATAAAATCGTACTTGTTAAAGCGCTCATTGTGCACCCTGCCAAGCTGATCCTTGTAGGTAAGATCCCTCACCTCGTCCGCAAAGGCAAGATAGTGTAAGAATATCAGGCGGTCAAGCCTTGCATAGGCGGCGTTCTTCATTCTCCTTTTGGATTCAAGCCTGCCGCCCGATTGTGAGATCTTAAGCTGCTTTGCATAGCCCGATTCGCCTGCACGCCCGTCAATACCCTGATAAGCATCGGTAATTCCGAGTATGCGCTTGGCGTGATCGTAAAGGCGCTCCGCCTCGGCAATATCCTGGCTTACGTCGGGCGTTGTGTCCACCTTTCCGTACTGTGCCATGCTCTCGCCGGGCTTCATTCTTATCACCTGCCCAAAAACAGAGTTGTTTACCGCAATGCTTGCATCCTCGGGCACTATCGGCGTTACCCCGGAGCGCAAAAGCTTTTGCAATATCCTTGATTCAAGCTTGTTTATAGCCTGCTGCTCGGGGCGCAGATATTCACAGTCCGATTGCCCAAGCAGGCTGCCGTCAAGCGAGGTGTTCTTCCTTATAACTATAGGGAACTCGCGCGGCACGTAATAGGGCACCTTAATAAATCTGTCGGTTGAATATCTGTCGGCAACAAGCTCGTACGTTACGTCACTCATCTCGCTCTCACCGTTTATGCTTTTGCGGCGGTAGTATGCCTCCGTGTCAAGTAATACCACGTCTCCCGAGAAGATAAACTGCGATACCTCGCCGTCCTCATTACGCCAGAAGGTGATTATCATCGATACGGTATCGCCCGTGTCAACCTCGCCGTTCTCACCCTCAAGCTCAAGGCGGTAGCACTCCTCGTCGCCAATTCCGTATTTTTCTTTGATCTCGCCGCGCGTGGAGCAAAAGTGTAAAAAGCAATATTCCATATCGTCGATGCTCCATACGTTCGGCTGGGGCGTAAGATCCATAGGGTTTATACAGTGTATACGTACGCCGCCCCTTTCCGCACCGCGCCTTTCTGTGCTGTCCCACTCAACGTAGCGCACGCTGCCGCCAAAGATGTAGGTATATCTTTCGTCAAGATCGTTCTGCTCGTCAAAGGGCAGGCTTGATCGCAGGGCGCGCAGCAATGCCTCAATAGAATGCGCAAGCCTCTCGCGCTCCTCTGTATAATAGGATGCATCTGTTTTCGGTGCGGGGATCTCGGAGCTTACCTGGCTTTCAATTATCTCGTACGTTACGTTTCTTACGGTAAGCGCTCTTTCGCCACCGTCTATTTCGTCAGAGCCGCGGTACTGCTTAAGATGCCGCTCAAGCCTTTCTCTTGTATCGGCATATGCATCACGCGCACCCTCGTACAGCGAGCGGAAAAATTCCAACCTCTCGCTTTTACTTTTTTGTGTGATTTTCATTCGGGTTCTCCGTATTTGTTTTTAAGATACTTTTTCTCATCCTCCGAGGCGGTGTTAAAGTCCTCCCACATATCGCGCGTCCACACCCTGCGTGCCGCTGCCTCTACCTCCCTTGCGGGGCGTGCGTAGAATATGGCAAATCCGCGCAAAGCATCGGGGGCGTGCGTGATTTCGTGCGGCTCGGTTGCGCAATCCGTGGGGCATATCTTATCGTGAGTGAGGGCGGGGAGAGTCTTGATTATCTCCACGCAGGTAGAGAATATCTTGAGCCTCGGCGCACCGCGCCTGTCGGATAAAAGCTCCTTTATGGCAAGCCAGCCCGTTTCTCTTTCGTTCGAGGTTTTCGTCAGATTTATTCCGCTCTCCGAGAAGAGCGCCGCCTTCGTCTTGCCGCTTTCCTGCACTCTTGCGAATAGGTCGGGCGGCGCTAAGGTGGCGTAGATCTTCTCGCCCGTCGGCGTTCTTTCGATTATTCTCGCGGCGCTTTCTCCTATCGGCAGATCAGACTCGCAATATTCGCGGTAAACGAAGCTCTCTCCCTCGGGGGAAACGGCTATCCAAAGGCAAGCAAGCCTGTCAAGACCGTAGTCGATCGTGCGGTATTTTCGCCACCCTTCAGGTATCGGGAAGGGCTCTATCACGTGCTTCGCTTTCGAAAACTCGGTGAAGTACTGCCCCTCGAAAATATCCCAATCACCAAAGAGCAGCGCACGCCTTTCCTTCTCGGGCAGAGCCGCGAGCCTCTCGCGGTATTTCGGGT
>JAZRLU010000174.1:0-4172 GCA_045647045.1 Eubacteriales bacterium | reverse complement strand
TGCTGTGATACAGGCAGCACAACTTCACCGGGCGGCAACATTTTTACAGGTGCGGATCCCGCAGTATTTTTATTGTGCGGAATATGGGTTTTGCCTAAAAACTTGAACCCAAACATAAAGCTTTCCTTTCGTTATGCAAGTACACGCAAAATGCGCCCAAAGCGGAACGCACACACGTATAAATGCGTGTTATATTTATATTATTTACAAGTATAACATAAAACTGCGCCTCTGTCAAGACGCAGTTCGATAGTTATAATTTTAACATTCAGGTGGATAAAATACTCACAAAAAAGCCGATATTTTGTGAATTTTATTTAAAGGTAACTCCGTCCGTGGTCTCCATTTTTCCGTCCTTGAATATCCAGATGATCTCGATATCCCCTATGCTCTTTACAAGATCAAGACCGTCCTCATATGACATACAGAACAGCGCCGTTGACAAAGCGTCGGCAAGTCCGCTGTTATCGGTTATAACGGTTACGGATGCAAAGTATTCCGCAGGCATAAGCGTTTCTGGATCTATGATATGGTGGTACCTTTTATCCCCCGAGGTAAAGAAGCGCTCGTAATCGCCCGAGGTAACAACGGACGTTGAGCCTATCTCTATTCGGCACTTAAGCGAATCCTCGGCGGTTTTATCGGGGTTGGTTATTCCCGTTACCCACATCTCGTCTCCCGGCTTAAGTCCTACGGTTCTGAGATTGCCGCCAACGTTAAGGGCTACTGAATCAGCCCCCTGCTCCTTAAGTACGTTATAAAGCATATCAACCGCATAGCCCTTACCTATTGCACCAACATCTATAGATGCCTCGGCATCGGAAATATAGACGGTGCATTCAGACTCGTCTATCACAAGAAGATCTATTGACGTATGCTCTGCCGCGGCGGCAAGCACACCGTAGCTTGGCAGATGCGCCGGATCAAGATACCCGTCCGTTTCCTCGGCACGCTCTCTTGCATTGTGCCAGATTTTTAACACGCTACCGAGCATAACGTTGGTTTTACCCTCGGTCAATGTATATAATTCTTTGCAATAAAGCAAAAAGTCAACAAGCGCCTTATCAACCTTTACGGGTGCTTTTCCCGCATTTCTGTTGATCGTATTTATATTATTTATACCCGAATACGCAAAATAAATATCAAAAAGCTTATGGTAATATTCAAGCGTTTCATCGGCAATTTTAACGTAGCTGTCAAACACCTCATCCGAGGTATCACCGTATGAATATATTGATGAAACGGTATTAAAATGCGCAAAGGATATAACCTTTGATTTTGTAACGTAATCATTCCCTGCCGCGCCGCTATCGGGAAGCACCGGATCACAAGCGCCAAGGCACAGAAGCGCAGAAGCAAAAACAGAAAGCAAGATAAACGCGGAAATTATTCTTTTCATTATTTTCTTTTAAAATCCTTATTCAGGTACATAAAAAGGGGCTAAATCAGCCCCTTTTTATAGGTTTGGTGCAATTACTGTGCGTTAGTAACAGCCTTTACAAGAACAACCTTGTGACCGGTTACGTTGATGGTGCATCCGGTTACGTTCTCGGTATCAAGACCGGAAACCTCAGCAGCGGTCTTGCCAACTGCGGTGTTAGCAAATGCTGCGATCTGGTTGTACCAACGGCCACCTGCCATGGGAGTCTCACCCTCGTAAGCATCGCCAAGTGCGAGCTTGGAATCGGTAATGGTGTTAAGAGTAAGAGCGTTATCAGCGCCGATTGCATAGCTCTGCTCGATAGTATCGATAACAGCAGCAATTACCTTACCGTCTGCACCAACAACTGCGCCTGCACAGTCAGCAGTTACGGTAACAGCGGAGTTATCCCACTTCTTAGCAACGGTTACGTTCATACCTGCGCCAAGCTTGAAGTCAGCGGTTGCGCTCTCGAAGGTAACCTTCTTGGTGGATGCAGCAGCCTTAACTACGAGAGCCTGAAGGTTGAGCATGCTGGAGTAAGAGGTAGATGCCATAGTGCATCCTGCAACAAGGCCTTCGGTGGTAACGTCAAGTGCAGCTACCTCCTCAGCGGTCTTACCCTTGATGAAGTTAGCAAATGCTACAGCCTGCTCACCCCAAGTGTAAGCCATGGAGCCCTTCTTGTAGTTGGACTCTACCTTAGATGCGATTTCCTGTGCAACGAGTGCGCCGTCCTCACCGATGGTGGGATCGCTGATCTCGGTGCTATCAAAGCTTGCAGCAACGATCTTGCCCTCAGCATCGAAAACTACAACTGCGAAGTTGTTGCCAAGCTTACCGCCGCTTCTGGAAGTAAGCGCTACGCTCTCAGCAGCAATTGCTACGGAGTAGGTAGGAGTTGCGGGCACGTTGTTGTCATTATTACCGTTGTTGTCAGAGTTGTCGTTATTTTTGTCGCCATTATCTGCGGGAGTACATGCGAAGAGCATAGTGAAGCAGCTCAGGGCAAGAACAAGAACGAGGATAAGAGAAAGAATCTTCTTCATTTTTTGTCTCCTGTCTTCATTTTATTTATTTTTTGTATTCGCGCACTTCATTATAACCAATAAATGTTGTTTTGTCAACTATATTTTTACATTTTCCTGTAAAATCATACCATTATTTAAAAAATATTAAAAAATAAATCGTTTTACCGTTGATCTTTCGTTTTTTTACCGTAAAAAGGTACGAAAAAGCGGCTGCCCCAAGCTTATACGGAGCAGCCGCCGCGATTATTTTAATCTACGTCAAGATCCCAGATGCCACCGTCGCTGTCAACCTTGGGTGTTTCTGTTCCCTCGCCTGAGGTAGCTACGATATCATCCTGTGCCTCAACAACGTCTACGTTGGGCTTTGTATACTTATCCATTTTTACCTCCAAATTATCCAATCACGTAATTTCTGTATGCTCTTGCGCTCTGAAGATATCTCCAGAATGCAAGGGTAAGATCGGTAAGAGCTGCCTTATCGTCACCTACGTAGCTTCCCTCTGCGGTTCCGCTTACGTATGCGTAGTAGGAGTTGATGTGATAGCTGCCTGCGCTCTCACCGTCAAGCGTGTAGGTAACGGTTTCGCAAAGCGCGTACGCATACACGTCTATATCAATATAGCTTCCGTCCTCTGCGATCTGTGTATTAAGGCGGGTGCTTCCTACGTAGAAGGCATATCTTGATATATCCACGCCGTCCTCCGGATAGAATCTTATGGAAGGAGTTCCGTCAAGCACAAACGTTACGCCCTTAAGTCCGATAGCATCCGCTTCCGTACTGCCCTCAACCGTGGGCTCCGAGGTGTAGTCCCCGAGTATTGCATCGATCCTTGCAAGCGCATTCGCATCGTTTGTGCCGAAGTAAGCGTATGCCGCCTTAACGTACTGAAGCACGTCAAGAACAAGCTGCTTTTCCTCTGCACTGCCGCCTGCAATGATCTTTTGTGCATATCTCGGTATGCTGAAGGTAAAGGTAGCCTCTGCCGTTTTGCCCTCTGCCGATACCGTAACGGCAAGAACCGCCTCTCTTGCCGCAAATGCCGCGGGAAGCTCAAGAGTAACGAGGTAATACTCTTCACCGTTAAGGGTCACAAGCTTATCCGCGAGTGCAGCAGGATCGTTATATGCCACACCGTCAAAGGTAAACTCAACAAGGTTCTTTTTGGGAATGTATACGTTCATAACAAGGTTTCTGTCAAGCGTAAGGCTCATCCTTGGAACAAACGAGGTAAGAGAGGTGGGAGCAAAGGTGTATACCGTGCTCTGCTCATTCTCTCCCGTCTTAACGAAGCCGAGAGTTTTATTGTTGCCCTCAAAGGTGGGGGCTGCGGCGCCGTTGGCAAGCGAAAGAGTTACGTACTTTCCGTCCTCACCGGGAACGAACTTAACCCAAGAGCCGTTCTTAAGGTTCTCGGTATAAAGCTTTATCGTGGCATTGCCCGCAATAATATCAACCGAGCTTACCGTAATATTAACTACCGTATTTGTGTTATAATAGGTCTTTCCGCTGACAAGACCCGTGTATTTGGAATCATTTGCATTGAAGCAATTAATGGTTTCCGTAGCTTCTCTTACGTCAAATACGCAATTTTCGTATTTAATGTCGATAAGCATCTTCTTGCTTCCGTTTGTGATATCAGACTTTTCCTCATACTTACCGGTTATGCTTGCAAGGGGAGAACCCTTTGCAAGTGTGATCTTAACGTCCCTGAAGGTGAAGT
>JAZRLU010000173.1:0-8360 GCA_045647045.1 Eubacteriales bacterium | reverse complement strand
CTTGGGTGCGCTTACGGTTATCTCGGTATCCGTACCGCGGTATACCTCGCCCCCATCTGCATCAAGCAGCACCGTCTCGCAGGGGACGCTGCAACTGTAGCTAAAGCTTACCTTACCCTCGTCAAGGGTAGAGTTCAGCGTTGCAAGCACCTCGCACGCTCCGATGTAGTCACCCGTGCGCGTTTCTACGTAGGTTTCGTCCCAAATTCCCGAGATAAGAAGCCTCGGATTCCAGTCCCATCCGTAATACACGGGTGGGTTGCAGGATTCGTTTGCCTCGTCACGCGTGCCGCGGTAGCCGCGCTTGCTCTTGGGGTGCGGATATATGTGCACGGTAAGCACGGATGCGCCCGCCTTTACCTTGTCCGTTATATCTATTTCAAAGCCGCGGAACATTCCCTCATACGAGTAAATGATCTCGCCGTTAAGCATCACGTCATACTTATAGCTGATGCCTCGGCTTACAAAATATACTCTCTCGCCTTCGTTTGCTGTATATTCAAGCGTAGTGCGGTATTCCCAATGATCGTCCTCAAACGGTAAAAACCAATTTGTATTTGTGGCGTACTGTACGTCACAAAAACCGTTTGCATCGGCAAAATCCTTTTGGATATTACCCGGTACTTTTGCAGGGAAGAAAGAGTCTCTGCCCTCAGAAAGGCTTCTGCCCTCCCACCTTTGAAGAAATTTCATAAATGCCTCCTTGAATGTCATATTAAGTGTCACTAACCTTATTCTATATTATTTTTTTCGCAAATGCAATAGTTTTTTGACACTTTTTGCACGCGCGGGATACGTATCGTCCACGCGAAGCCGCACAAACGCGCCCACTGAGGCGTATATTCATATTCTTTTAGTGGAAATATTGACTTTCAGTTGGCAAAGTGATATAATTTCAATGTTTGTCCGTACCCCCGGCACGCCTTAATACGCAAGTCCGATTGCAGGTGTGTATTGCAAGTGCGCTCGGGGTAATAATATTAAGGTAAGACGTGGGTGCTCTCACAGGCCTTTGTGCATAAGCTATAATATAAGAGGTGAAAAAATTGGCTAAAGATAAGCTTTCAAAGGATTTTACAAAGGGCAATATATGGTATATGCTCTTTATGTTTGCCCTGCCTTTTATGGCGTCTAACGCATTGCAGGTGCTTTATAATACCGTAGATATGGTCATAGTTGGAAAGTTCGTAGGCACGGCGGGGCTTTCTGCGGTTTCGCAGTCGGGTCAGATAGTGAATTTTGCCACAATGGTAATGCTCGGATTTTCAAACGGCGGTCAGGTTCTTATATCTCAAGCACTCGGCGCTAAAAAGCACCGCGAGATGAGCGAGATCATAGGAACTATGTTCGGCTTTATATCTGCAATTTCGGTAGTTATCTCGCTTGGCATACTCATAGCACGCAAGTGGATATTTGCGGCGGTAAATATGCCCGAGGAGTCCTACGGTATGGCTATGGATTACCTCGTTATATGCACCGCGTGCCTGATATTCACGGCAGGATACAATATGGTATCAGCCGTTTTGCGCGGAATGGGTGATGCAAAGCGCCCCTTCCTCTTTATCGGCATTGCATCTGCCGTAAACCTCGTTCTCGACCTTTTGTTCACGGGGCTTTTAGGCTGGGGCGTTGCAGGTGCGGCGTGGGCAACCGTTATCGGTCAGGCGGTATCCTTCATCTTCTCTCTGTTCTACCTTTACAAAAAGCGCGAGGCGTTCGGCTTTGATTTCTCAAAAAACAGCTTCGTTCCCAACAGAAAGTATATTGCAATGATATCAAAGCTCGGCGTGCCCATGGCTATTCAGTCAGGCTTTATCAATATATCGATGCTCTTTGTTAACGCTATGGTAAACGACGTTGGCGTGGTAGCCTCCGCAACCTTTGGCGTTGGTGTGCGCATAGACGATATATCCAACAAGATCTCGCAGGGCATTCAGTATGCTGCAATGCCTATGATAAGCCAGAATATAGGCGCAGGAGAAACGGGGCGTGCCAAGAAAACGGTATATTGCTCGCTTGTATACTCGCTTGTGCTTACGGCTGTATTTATGCTTCTGTACGTGCTTGTTGGCAAGCAGTTGTTTATGATGTTCTCAGACGATCCGCTTGTGCACGAGATGTCATCCACCTTTATCAAGGCTATCCTTTGGATGTTCCCCGCGTTTGCCGTTATGCGTGCAAGCGGCGCATTTATTCAGGGCATCGGAAATGCAAAGCTCTGTATGGCGCTTGCACTTCTGGACGGTGTTGTGCTCCGTATCGGCCTTTCCTGGCTTTTCGGCCTTGCACTCGGTCACGGCTTTTACGGCTTCGTTCTCGGCTACGGTCTTGCGCCCTACGGTTATGCAATACCGAGCATGCTCTACTTCCTTTTCGGAAGGTGGGAGAAGAAGGAAGCGCTTGCCGCGAAAATATAACGTTCCCCCATACCCGTGCCGTAAAAACGGCACTATAAAAGGTCTACCCGGAAGCCTTGCGGCAGGGTAGACCTTTTGTTATTCATATCACTTTTCGTATCGCAGGGTTATTTCCGCAGTGCCTGCGATCGGTATTTCTATGGACTGATATATAAATCCGCCAACTTGATTGAAGCCCGAGCTGCCAAGGCGCACACCCTGCGCATAAACGCAAAGACCTGCAAGCCTTACGCATCCGTCACTGAGCCTTGCCTCCTCCCATTTTATTAAGGGGAGCATAAAGGTGGCAGGGCGTGTCGCGGTTACGGTAAGCGTTATATCCTCACCAAAGCGGTAATTCACCGTAAAATCGCGCCCCTTTGCACATACCTCGGAGTCGCCTATTTCAAGCGTTGTATCGGCGTAATCGGAAAGACTTACTCTGCCGTTATCAAACACAATGCGCGGCGTCATACATCCGGTTTGATCACTGTGGCGCAAGAACTGCATATTATGAGGCTCAACGGGGTTGTATTTGCGCATTGTTGCGGCTATTCGCGGTAAACCGTCCTTATATAAAAGAGTCATAGAGCCTGCGCTGTTTTCGGCACCGTCATAGCGGCACATATCGATAGCGGAAACGGTTGCACGCCATCCGTGTACGGATATTAAGGCAAGATTGCCTGATTGATACGCCTTTATTCCGAAGGGTAGCTCGGAGGGAATGGCACAGGGCTCTTCGTTTTCCTTTTCGCAATCAGCCTCTATGATAAAGGATGCAAGCGCCTTCGCGTGGCAGAAGGTGTGATGTATACAGATAGGCTCGCCCGATTCGCGCGCCATCGGCATTGCAAGCAGACCGTTTACCGTATAGCGCTCGTAGGCAGAAAGCACCCTGCTTGCCGCCTCACGGAACACGGGCTCATCGCACAAAAGCCCAAGCCCCTCTATAGCACCGTCGGCGGTGCGGCTGCCCCAATAGGTCCACTTCGCGTGGCGAGAGCCAAACGAGTTGTCTATAGCACCGTCAGGCAGGATAAAGGGTAGGTGATCGCGCATTCTTTCACGGTAAAAATCAAATCCCTCACCCGTGCGGTGTGCATACTTAAGAAGTATCGGCAAGGATTCCTCAAGATCGTATCCCATATCGATCCAGCGGCACCCGTGCGCACTTTTCTCCATGGTTTTCTTACCTTCACCAAAGAAAATGCCGCACTCGTCAAAATGCCTTCTGCAGTTCGCTTCAAGCTCGCGTGCTCTTGTAAGATACTTATCCTCGCCAAGAAGCTTATTTGCTATTGCAAGGTGGCAGGCAGAGCCGGCGTAGTAATTTATAACCGGGTCGGTAAGGGTGAAGAAGGTGTTGTATATAAAGTCGGTAAGATGTATAAAGGCGGCAAGCCAGCGGTCATACACCTCGCGCGGGAGCTTATCTCCGAAGGTAAGAAGGGAATCCGCAAGGGAAATGGCAAAAAAGGCACTTACCCCCTTCCATTCGCTTATGGCATCGTTACGCCAGCTTCCGTCGGGGCGTAAAAGGCAACGCTCAGACCAGCTTACGAATCTGTCTGCCACCTCAAGATATTTTTTATCACCCTCCCTTACGTAAAGCAAGGTCAAGGGCAGCACAAGATCTGCTATTCTGCCGTGCACGGTATGGCAGGCAGGGCAAAGAAGTGCACCGTCTATATCCTCCGAGGCAGACGTTACTCTGTATTCAAGCAGGGTATCGCACCATTTTTTCATAAGTCTGTATGCGCGCTCTTTCATATGCTTATCTCCCTTCTTAGGTATGATTTGATTATAGCATACCGCGTTTTGGTTGTCAATTGCTTATTTTTTCGATTGGGTGTTGAAAAAGTGCGGCGGGTTTGATATAATAGAGAGGAAACGGAGAATTTTATGCTTGACATTATAATTTGTATACTCGCAGGACTTGGCGCAGGGCTTGGAACGGGCTTTGCGGGAATGAGCGCGGCGGCGGTAATAGCGCCTATGCTTATAACCTTTCTCGGTATGCCTGCCTATGAGGCGGTAGGCATTGCCCTTGCAAGTGACGTGCTTGCCAGCGCGATAAGCGCCTACACCTATGGAAAAAGTAAAAATATCGATATCAAAAACGGGCTTGTTATGATGGCGGCGGTGCTTGCCTTTACGTTTGTGGGCAGCCTTACTGCAAAGCTTGTGCCAAACGGGGCGATGGGCGGCTTTTCCACGGTAATGACCTTCATCCTCGGCATTAAATTTATAGTAAAGCCCGTTATGACCGAAAGAGCCGCGATAGAAGGGCAAAGCAAGGTGCGCCGCACCGTATCTGCAATAATCGCAGGCTCGGCGGTTGGCTTTATCTGCGGATTTATAGGAGCAGGCGGCGGAATGATGATGCTTATCATTCTTACGTCCGTGCTTGGATACGAGCTTAAATGCGCCGTGGGTACAAGCGTTTTCATTATGTCATTTACCGCGCTTACGGGTGCGGTAAGCCACTTTGTTATCGGCGGTATGCCCGATACTGTGCCGCTTGTGATATGCGTGATCTCAACTCTCGTTTTTGCAAAGATCGCGGCTGCGGTGGCAAACAAGGTATCACCCATAGTGCTTAACAGAGCCGTGGGAGTGATCCTTGCCGTGCTCGGTGCGGCAATGATAGCTGTAAATATTGTAAACGGAGCTTGGAGGTAAATATATGAGGTGTGCTGAAATATTCAAAAAGATAGACGAGCTTGAGGGTGAATACCTTGATATGCTTGAAGCCGTATGCAACATAGAAAGCCCCACCGCATATAAGGCGGGTGTTGATGCGGTAGGCGCGCTCTTTGCCGATGCGGCAAAGCGCCTCGGCTGGAGCGTTGACGTGCACGAGGAGGCTGTTGCGGGCAACGCGCTTTGCATAAGCTTCAACGAGGGAGCACCCCTTCCTCCCGTAACGATGTCTGCACATATGGACACCGTTTTCCCCGTAGGTATGTTTCCAACACCTGCCGTAAGGCGTGAGGGTGACCGTATGTACGGCCCCGGTACTACCGACTGTAAGGGCGGTGCGGTTGCGGCATTCTTTGCCATGCGCGCGCTTGCCGAATGCGGATTTGTGCAAAGACCCGTTCGCCTTGTGCTTCAGTCGGATGAGGAAACGGGAAGCTCTATTAGCTCAAAGCGCACTCTTGAATATATGTGTAAGTGCGGCGAGGGCTCGGTGGCATTCCTTAATCTTGAGGACAGTAAGCCCGGCACGGCTGTGCTTAAGCGCAAGGGCATACTCAGATACAACATAGACGTTTACGGCGTGGCGGTGCACTCGTCAAAGTGTGTGGACGGTGCAAGCGCGGTAGCAGAGGCGGCATACAAGATCATAGAGCTTGAAAAATATAAGGACAGAGACGGGCTTACGATCAACTGCGGCGTTATAAGCGGTGGCACGGTTGCCAACACCGTTGCGGAAAAATGCAGCTTTACCGTAGATATCCGCTTTGCCACCTTTGCACAAAGAGACGAGGCGCAAGCCATAATAAAATGCGTTGTGGAAAATTGCACCGTGCCCGGCACCCGTGCAGAGTATTCCGAGGTAAGCAACAGACCCCCGATGGAGTACGTGGAGCGCAACGTGCGCCTGTTTGAGAGAATGAACGAGATATTTGCCGAGGAGGGCTTGCCGCAGCTTGTGGCAAGAGACGAGCCCAGCGGCTCGGATGCCGCGTATACAACGGCACACGGTATTCCTACCGTAGATTCCATAGGCACCTCGGGCGGGCCTATCCATTCAAGGCACGAGTATATGGATATCCCATCGCTTGCAGAGGCGGCAAAGCGCCTTGCGGCGATCGCGGTATGCATTTGATCTATCACAAAAATTAAAAACGAGGCTATCCTGCATCGGTACGGGATAGCCTCGTTTTTTGTGTGGGAAGGGATCAGAAGATACTGAGCCCAAGCGCCTCGCTTAATTTTTCAAGCATATAAAGACCTGCTACGCTGTTGCCCTTTTTGTTAAGCGCAGGGCTGAAAACGCCAATGCCCATTTTAGTGGGTACTGCCGCCATAATTCCGCCGCCCACGCCGCTCTTTGCGGGGATGCCCACGTTAAGGGCAAACTCGCCCGATCCGTCATACATTCCGCATATCGTAAGCATCGCGTTAACGTAGCGCGCGTAGGATTCGGGGAATACGCGCTCCCCCTTCGGCGTAAGACCGTGAGAGGCAAAGGTGTAGCCTATTTTGGAAAGATCCTCACAGCTTACGGATATAGAGCACGCCTTGAAGTAAAGATCAACAACCGCCTCGGCATCACAGTCTATAAGCCCGTATGCCTTAAGCAGGTATGCAAGCGCGCGGTTCTTGTTTCCGGTTGCCTTTTCCGAAAGATAAACTCTTTGGCAAACGGATATATTTTCGTTATCCGCCAATTTTCTTACAAGTGAAAGCAGGCGTTCAAGCTTTTCGTCGTAGCTATCCCCCGCGATAAGTGAGCAAAGGGCTATAGCACCCGTGTTTACCATGGGGTTTATGTGATCCCCCGTCAGGGCAAGATCGCTGTAATTAAAGCTGTCAAAGGGCTTGCCCGTTGCCTCTACGCCAACAAGCGAGCGCACGCGCTCAAAGCCGTTGTCCATAAGCGCAAGCAGGAGTATTACGGGCTTTACTATGCTCTGCATAGTAAACTGCGCGCCGCTATCCGCCGCGGTATAGGTATTTCCGCTTGAATCGGTTATCGCAATGCCGATGCTGTGCGGGTCTGCGTGGGCAAGCTCGGGTATATAGGTAGCAACCTCGCCAAGGTCGGCGTAAGGGCGGCTTTCGGATATTATTTTCTGTAATAATTCGGTCATTAAAGGCTCTCTTTCGTTTTGTGGATATAGCTTATTATAGCACCTTTTTTCGTATTTGTCTACGGCTTGGCTCATTTTTTCTCTCACGCGCAGACATTGTGCGCATTACGGATAAAATAGGGAATTGTGCACGTTGCACAATGAAACCGAAGCGGCGTTGTTAATAGTGCCATCGGCGCGAAATATAGCAATAAAAATACATACATTTTGTCTGTTATAAGTAACATTTTGGCATAAAAACTTTATTATTTTATGCTATTATTTACACAGCACTATGCACAATAAAACAAGGAGGCATATTATGAAAAAATTCTTGAAAGGAAATTCTCGCTTGAGCATAGCTCTCGTAGCGGTACTTGCTCTTACACTTATCACGTGTGTATTTGCGGTAGCAACTGCTGCAGGCAGCTCGATCGAGACGGTAGGCGAAATGGTTGATATCAAATCCACCTTCGCACAGTATCTTGCTCAGGATACCGTACGTCTTGCAGATGACGGTTACGTAGGTGAGATGCAGTATACCGCTTATTACGATACCTCAAAGGGTACGGTAAAAACGGGATACGAGGGCACGCCTGTCGTAATTTACACAATTAACCACCCCGGCGTTGAGAGGGTTGGAACGGACAGTAACGAAACTATTATCCAGTCGATGCTTGATCGCGGATACGTAGTTGTTGTTCTTGACTACCTCAACAATGAAAAGGCAGTTTCCCCTGCTATCGATTGGTCCTCACAGCAGTTCAGAACCGATCTTAGAAACGGAAAGCGTCTTACCAATAAGAGCGTATTCCCCGGCGGAAACTACGATGAAAACTTCCTTGCACCTTCAGGCTGCAACGTTCTTCTTAACCAGGTATTCTGGGAAATAGATAAGCATTCTACCTCCGGTACTCTTGAGAAGATAGTTGAAAACTGGAACTCCGACTTCAGAGCTACCAAGGGCTCCAAGTTTATCGAGTGGGTTCACGAGGACGGCACAAGAAAGGCTGTTCAGAATGACCTTGACGGTAACGCACCCGTATGGTACAACGCAAGCCAGCAGGTAGATCCCAACGGTACTTACACCTACATAAGATTTACCAAGGCTGAAACTATTACAGACTGCGTTGATCCTGACGGCAGCTTCATTGATATGAAT
>JAZRLU010000172.1:0-5305 GCA_045647045.1 Eubacteriales bacterium | reverse complement strand
CAGATGTACCGTGAGCTTGAGGTTATGAGAGCAGAGCGCGAGTCCGGCAAGGTCCTTTCTATCGGATTCCAGCCCAGACTTGATGCTAACATGATCATGGTTAAGGACGTTGTTCAGTCCGGCGTTCTCGGTCAGATCTACTACATTCAGACCGGTGGCGGACGTCGCCGCGGTATTCCGGTTCCTCACGGTACAACCTTTATTGAGGATGCAACCGCAGGTCTTGGCGCACTTGCCGATATCGGATGCTACTCGCTTGATATGGTTATGAACTCCCTCGGTCATCCCAAGCCCCTTACCGTTACGGGCGTTAAGTCGGATTTCTTCGGCAAGGATCCTAACTACATCGGCTACAAGAAATGCGGACATCCCGAGTATTACGAGAAGTTCGGCGTTGACGATTTTGCGGCAGCCTTCATCCGTCTTGAAGGCGGCATCGTTATCGATTTCCGTATCGCATGGGCAATGAACCTTGATACCTCGGGCGATACTATCATCTACGGTACAAAGGGCTCTCTGCGCATCCCCTCCACCGAGTGCTGGAACGGTACTATAGGCGGCGATCTTACCATTTACCACGAGGTTGCAGGCAAGCAGGTAGAAACCAAGATCCCCGAGATAAAGGAAAAGCCCGGCGCACCCTCCAACTTTGATAAGAAGATCCGCACCTTCCTTGACGCTTGCAAGAACGGCACGGCAGCACCCGTACCCTCATGCGAGATACTCTACAACCAGGCTATTCTTGATGCGATAGCACGCTCGTCCGATCTTGGTCGCGAGGTTGAGGTAGTAATTCCCGAAATTTAAGAGGTGCGATATGAAGAAGTTTAACGTTGGTATACAGCTTTACGGACTTAAAAACACCCTTGCAAAGGACTTTGAGGGTACAATCGCAAAGGTAGCCGAAATGGGCTACGAGTACGTTGAGTTTGCGGGCTACTACAACAAAAGCGCGGATGAGATACTTGCCGTGCTTGAAAAGAACGGTCTTAAGTGCATATCCGTGCATCAGAGGCTTGACTGGTTCTTTGACGATCCCGTGGGAAAGATAAACTATCTTAAGACCTTTGGGGTAAAGTACGTTGTAGTTCCTTATCACTCAAAGGAGCTTCTTGCAGGTAACCCCGCGTGGGGGGACACCGTGCGCCTCTTTAACGAGTACGCAAAGCTCTTAAATGAGCACGGTATGGTGCTTGGCTACCATAACCACGATTTTGAATATCAGACGTATGAGGGCAAGTATTTGCTTGATTACATAATCGAGAGCGTTCCCGAGGGGCTTATCGTTCCCGAGCTTGATACCTGTTGGGTAAACTACGGCGGCGCATGTGTAACCGCCGAGATCGCAAAGTACAGCGGCAGACTTCCCATAATACACCTTAAGGACTTCACCTGCACAAAGCGCGGTGAGGCGGTGTATGAGCTTATCGCGCAGGACGGATCTGTGTCCGGTAAGCGCTCCAAGGCTGAGGACGGATTTGAGTACCGCCCCCTCGGCAACGGTATTCAGGACTTTGCTACAATACTTTCCGCAGCAGAGGCAAGCGGTACTGAGACCGTGATCGTAGAGCAGGACAGCGTATACGGTGATATGACAGAGCTTGAAGCCGCAAAAATTTCACGTGATTATCTTAAGGAGACCTTTGGTATATGAATAGGATAGATAACCTTATCGCCTCTATGACGCTTGAAGAAAAGCTGATGCAGATGACGCAGCTTATCGCGGCGGCACTCACAGACAGAAAGCAGGCGGCGGTAACAGGACCTACGGGCCGTGTAGGATTTACGGAGGCGCAGATCGCATCCGTTGGCTCAACGCTTAACTTTATAGGCGCATCCGAGATGAAGGCGATACAGAAGGATCATATGGAGCGCGATCCCCACAAGATACCCCTTCTGTTTATGATGGACGTAATACACGGCTACCGTACCATATACCCCATACCGCTTGCAATGGGCGCAACCTTCAACACCTCTCTTATGGAGGAGTGCTGCGCTATGGCGGCACGCGAGGCATCTGCGGCAGGCGTGCAGGTAACCTTCGGCCCTATGGTGGACCTTGTAAGGGATGCAAGATGGGGTAGAGTAATGGAGTCAACGGGTGAGGATCCTTACCTCAACTGCCTTATGTCACGTGCGCAGGTGCGCGGCTTCCAGGAGGGCAACGAGGATAAAAGGCAAAACCTTTCCGCCTGCGTAAAGCATTACGCCGCATACGGCGCAGCAGAGGCGGGCAGAGATTATACAGAGGTAAACCTCAGCGAGCACGCACTTCGTGAGTTCTACCTTCCCGCATACCGTGCGGCGGTAGATGAGGGCGTTGATATGCTTATGACTGCGTTCAACCTTCTCAACGGCATTCCCACCGCAGGTCACAAGTGGCTTATAAACGATATATTGCGCGGCGAGTGGGGCTTTGATAAGACCATAATCACCGACTATTCGTCCTTGGTACAGATGAAAACTCACGGCTATTGCGAAAGCGGCTTTGAGTGCGGCAAAATAGGTCTTGAAACCACAACGGATATAGAAATGATGTCCGCAACCTTCCTTGAAGCAGGTGCAGAGTGCATCCGCCGCGGTATCATCAGCGAGGCGGATATAGATAAGAGCCTTCGCCGCATCCTTGAGCTTAAGGAAAAGCACGGCTTGTTTGAAAATCCCTATTGCAATGCAAGCGAGGAGAGGGAAAACGAGCTCTTCCTCTCCGAGTCTCACAGAGAGATCTGCCGCAGGGCGGCAGAGGAGTCTATGGTGCTTCTCAAAAACGAAAACGTGCTTCCTATCCCGGGTAGCGTGTCGAAAATTGCCGTTATCGGTCCGTTCGCAAAGCGCGGTATGATCGGCTTCTGGTCCTGCGCAGGTGTGGCTGACGAGGCTGTAAGCGTGTATGACGGCGTAAGCGCTATAGTAGGCGAAGAAAACGTTGTATATTCCGAGGGCTGCTCCTCTGCCGTAAGGGCACTTGCAGATGCGGATATGATAGCAGCCGCTACCGAAGCGGCACGCGGTGCAGAGTACGCCGTGCTTGTGCTTGGTGAGGAGCGCGAGATGTCGGGCGAGAGTAATTCCAAAACCGATATATCCCTGCCCGAAGCACAGCGCGAGCTTATCCGTGCGGTAAGCGCGGTAAACAAGAATACCGTTGTTGTTCTTTACACGGGTAGACCCCTTGCACTTGCAGACGTTATAAACGATGCCCCCGCGTATATGATAGCTTGGCAGCCCGGTACAGAAGGCGGAAACGCCATTGCGCGCCTTCTTTTCGGCAAGGTAGACTTCAAGGGTAGGCTTCCTATGTCCTTCCCCTATTACACAGGTCAGTGCCCCATATTCTACAACCGTACCCGTACGGGCAGACCGAAGCCGCATAACGATAATAAGCATTATATCTATACAAGCAGCTATCTCGATTCTCCCGTAGGACCTTTGTTCCCCTTCGGCTACGGACTTTCCTACACAAGCTTCACCGTGTCCGATCCCAAGCTCTCCGCAGATAAAATGGATCGCACGGGCAGCATCGTTGCCACCGCAACGGTTAAAAACACGGGCAATCGCCGCGGCACAGCACTCGTTCAGCTTTATATAAACGATGCGTATGCCTCGGTAGTAAGACCTATGCAGGAGCTTCGCGGCTTTATGCACGTAGAGCTTGATGCAGGCGAGGAGCGCGAGGTAAGCTTCACCGTAACAGAGGATATGCTTAAGTTCCATACCGCATCGGGCGAGTATGCAGCAGAGTGCGGCGAGTTCCGCGTTTACGTTGCACTTTCCGCAGAAACCGGTAAGAGCGTAAGCTTTAACCTTTGCGACTGATTAAATAAGTAAAAAAGGCGGTGTGCCCTACAGGGGGTGCACCGCTTTTAAATTTGCGAAAGGTATGGAAAAGCAGGGAACAGGTGGAAAAAGGGGCGCCTCCCTTCCAAGCTCTACCCGTTCTGTAAGACCCTTCCGTTGACTAAAGGTGGCAGGGCGTGTATAATTATAGCACATCCGTGGCAGGCGATAACCCGCCTTCGCCACTCGGAAATAAGCTATGAAAGGAGACCGCAAACGAAAAGAAGTATAAACGTCAAAATCCTCGGCGCTGTGCTTTTGGTGATAGCCTTCCTATCCGTAACACGTGTCAGCGCATCGGCGGCACGGGTAGATGCGCAAAAGCGCGAGCTTACGTACTTTGAGCCGATAGAGAGCACTAATGTAGGCATCTATCCGCGCGTTGGTCTTGATTTGGGCGGCACGTACATAAACGAAAGTGCATATTTAATAAACGGTACAACCTACGTGCCGCTGCGCATAACCGCTACCGCATTTGGGGCGGATGTATCATACGATGCAAAAACGCGCACCGCAAGCGTTGGTATGCGCGGCCTTGAAATGACCGCATCGGACGGCTCGTACGTGCTCTATGCCAACGGCAGACCCATACTTACCAAAACGCCGATAATCATTCTCTCAGACGGTAGGATGTACGTACCCGTGCGCAGTATTGCAAAGGCATTCTCGCTTGATGTCGTATGGCACGCCGATAGGCGCGTGTCACTTTTGGGCACCCCCACACCTCTTGCACACGCCTCCGTTTATTACCGCGAGGACGAGGTATATTGGCTCTCGCGTATCATAAGCGCGGAGAGCGCAGGTGAAAGCCTGCTCGGGCAGATCGCGGTAGGTAACGTTGTGTTAAACCGCCTTCGCCACCCTGATTACCCCTCAACCGTGTGGGGAGTTATCTTCGATAAGCGTTACGGCGTGCAGTTTAGCCCCGTGGCAAACGGTACCGTCTACCGTACCCCCACCTATTCCGCAACCCTCGCGGCAAAAATCTGCCTCGAAGGCGTAAGCATCAGCCCCGATATCCTGTTCTTTATGCAACCGGAAAAATCCACCTCATCCTGGATCCCCCAAAACCGCCGCTACGCCTTTACGGTAGGAAATCATTATTTCTTCTATTGATGCGTAGCGCCTGCAGGGCGCAATGAATTGCAACAAGCGCCCATGCGGCGCGATGAATTGAACCAAAGGTTCATGAATTGAGCTAAAGCTCATGAATTGCCTTCGGCATGAATTGCGCTGCACGCGCATTGGGGGTTGCAATTCATCCAATGGAGCGCGTAGCGCGAGAATTCATGGAGGAGGCAAATGCCGACGAGAATTCATGACGGTTTACCGTCAATTCATGGAGTGCGGAGCACGAGAATTCATTTCTTCATCGGTTCCAAGTAGATGAAAGCTTTGTTCGTAGCCGCAAGGTATACGAAGTGAGAGCTACACGCCAAGCTCCTTCCACCGCAGGGCGGTCCCCCTC
>JAZRLU010000171.1:0-1236 GCA_045647045.1 Eubacteriales bacterium | reverse complement strand
GATGGACAGCACGGCATCAAGCCATAAATATCTCCTGCTTTACTCCTACGGTGACGTTGACGTAAACGACAATAACACTCTTATTTTAGATAGCTGCAGCATCAATACTCAAAGCTTCTTACCCGAATACGGCATACTTGCCACGCACAAATCGGTAGGTGTAAATATACACTTCCTCGGCGGCGAGCTCAAAACCGCTCTTACCGATCTTGGAAAATACAAGCTTGATTCGATCAACACATCCGGCGGCTCTACCATAGACTTTGCAACCGATACAAACGGCAGAATGCTCACCCTGTGCACGCCTGTCGGCGCTACGGGCATCCCCACTAAGGCGTACGCGAATGCGGCTACCCCGAGCACGGCTGATCTTACCTTTGTAGAGTGCGCGCGTGACAGCGTATTTGCAACCTATATGCTTTCAACTCCCACGCTTGAAACTCCTTACGGTACCATTCCTCCCGAATACGCATCGGTTATCGACTATCCCCTTGCTGTATTCAATAAGAACGGAGTCTTTGTAGGTGCTTATAACAACTGGGGTACGAGCACCTCACCGCAGGGCGGCGCGCTTCACTACGCAAAGAATGCGGGTGACGGAACTGTTGTATATCTGCGCGGTGACTTTATCTACAACACCCGCCAGTACGATAACCTCGGTCAGCACAAGGGCACGATCTATATCGATCTCGGCGGTCACAAGCTCATAGACCAATCCACTCATAACTACGGCTTGTTCTACTCGACGAAGAAGGTAACGTACGATACCACCGTTATCGTGACCAACGGTACTGTAGAGCTCACTAAAAATCCGCTCATCAGAGTTTACGCCAACACCAGCGCAGGCGATAATCAGAAGTTTAATCTTATCTTCCGCGGCATTGACGTTGTATGCGCGGATAACTCCACCGTCTCCTCCGTGGTTATAAGCGATATCACCACAGCCTCCACAAAGGCAAGCATTACCAATATAACCTTTGAGGACTGCAGGATAGACGTTCGCGGCGCAAAGGACGGTGCGGTGCTAGCAAACGCATCCCTCTCCAAGTACATCGGCTCGGTAAACGTTGCCTTCAACGGCGGCGAGCTTATCCTTTCCGAAAAAGCGCTTACTCTTTACAACGTGAAAAACGGATCGTCAGTTATCTTCGGCAAGGGCACGAACGGCAAATACACGACCGTTACGTATCCCGAGGGGGCTGCACCTGCAATCGATCCCTTCCCAACGGCGGCAGG